>JAEWWO010000134.1 GCA_023396345.1 Bacteroidota bacterium | reverse complement strand
TCCTGTAATGCTTATCTGTTCTGCTTTTCCGTCAGATTATATTAAAAATTAACGTCATTTTTTCAGTAAAATCAACATAGTATGTTATTTGTGGAATAAAATGTGCGGGAAACAGAGGAGTGAGGATAGAGAATAGATGATAGAGGATAGTTGAAAATGGAAAATGGAAAGTGCAATTCCGCATAATTTATAACTAATCATTAATAATTAACAATTAAAAATATGAATCCAAATAAATATACTATTAAAGCTCAGGAACTGATTGCTGCGGCACAGCAACTTGCTTTTAACAATGGTAATCCTAATATAGAAACAGAACATTTGTTGAAAGCCTTGCTGAACGATAAAGACAGTTCGGTTGAGTTTTTATTAAAGAAGAATAATGTAACGCTCAATATTGTAGAATCCAGACTGGAAGACAGTTTGAGCAAATTACCCAAAGTATCTTCAGGCGATCCGGCACAGCAGATAAGCCGTGATATGAATAATGCTTTAATGCGCTCAAATGCGGTGTTAAGCGAGTTTAACGACGAGTTCATATCGCCCGAACACTTACTGCTTTCTATTGTACAGGGAAATGATGAGTCCGCTAAAATTCTGAAAGATGCAGGTCTTACTGAGAAAGGATTGATAGCTGCTATTAAAGAATTAAGAAAAGGCAGCACCGTAAACTCTCAGACTGCATCGCAGCAATACAATGCTCTGGAAAAATATGCAAAGAATCTGAATGAACTGGCACAATCCGGTAAGCTGGATCCCGTAATAGGAAGAGATGAAGAGATAAGAAGAACGCTGCATATTTTATCGCGCAGAACAAAGAATAATCCTATTTTGGTGGGTGAGCCGGGTGTGGGTAAAACAGCTATTATCGAAGGTTTAGCACACAGAATCATTAACGGTGATGTACCTGAAAATTTAAAGTCAAAAATTATTTATGCTTTGGATATGGGCTTACTCATAGCCGGTGCAAAGTATAAAGGAGAGTTTGAAGAAAGACTGAAAGGCGTTATTAAAGATGTAGGCGATAGCAATGGCGAGTTGATTCTTTTTATTGATGAAATACATACGCTGGTAGGCGCAGGAGGCGGAGAAGGTGCAATGGATGCAGCCAATATTTTGAAGCCTGCTCTTGCAAGAGGTGAGTTGCGCGCAATAGGTGCAACCACATTGAATGAGTATCAAAAATATTTTGAAAAAGATAAAGCACTGGAACGTCGTTTCCAGAAAGTAATGGTAGACGAGCCGAGTGTAGAAGATGCAATTTCTATTTTGCGCGGATTAAAAGAACGCTACGAGGCGCATCATCATGTACGCATAAAAGACGAGGCTATCATTGCTGCCGTAGAATTATCACACAGATATGTTACCGACAGATTTTTGCCCGATAAAGCAATTGATCTGATCGATGAAAGTGCCGCCAAGCTTAGGTTAGAGATGAATTCTATGCCTGATGAACTGGATGAACTGGAAAGAAAAATCCGTCAGCTCGAAATAGAAAGAGAGGCTATTAAAAGAGAAAATGACGAAGCGAAACTAAAAGAACTCAATACAACTATCAGTAACCTGATGGTAGAAAGAGATACATATAAAGCTAAATGGCAGCAGGAAAAAGAAATAGTTGATAAAGTACAAAATGCCAAAGCAGAAATTGAAAATTTGAAAACTGCTGCGGAAAAAGCAGAACGCGAAGGGGATTATGGTAAAGTGGCTGAAATCCGCTACGGTAAAGTAAAAGAGCAGGAAGCTGTTATCAGTCAATATTCTGATGAACTGCAATCATTGACAGAGAAAAGAATGCTGAAAGAAGAAGTTGATGCGGAAGATATTGCTGAAACCGTTTCCAAGGCAACAGGTATACCTGTAAATAAAATGATGCAGACAGAGAAAGATAAACTCTTACATCTGGAAGAACATTTGCATAAAAGAATAGTAGGACAGGATGATGCCATCATCGCTGTGTCGGATGCAATACGCAGAAGCCGTGCGGGTTTGAGCGATCCAAAACGTCCTATAGGTTCCTTCATATTTTTAGGAACTACAGGTGTGGGTAAAACAGAACTGGCAAAAGCTCTGGCAGAATTTCTGTTTGATGATGAATCTATGATGACCAGAATTGATATGAGCGAGTATCAGGAAAAGCATTCTGTGTCACGCTTAGTTGGTGCGCCTCCGGGATACGTAGGATATGATGAAGGTGGTCAGTTATCAGAGGCTGTGCGCCGCAAACCATACAGCGTTGTGTTGTTTGATGAAATAGAAAAAGCACATCCTGATGTATTTAATATTCTGCTACAAGTGTTGGACGACGGGCATTTGACGGATAATAAAGGTCGTGTAGTGAACTTCAAGAATACTATCATCATTATGACAAGCAATATTGGTAGCCATTTAATTCAGGATGCGTTTGATAAGTATGAAGATGATATGGAAAGAGCAGAAGAAGTGGCAAAAAATGATGTAATGAGTTTGCTGAAAGAAACCATTCGTCCTGAGTTCTTAAACAGGATTGATGATATTATTATGTTCCATCCGTTGTCAAAAAATAATATCAGAGAAATTGTAGACATACAATTGCAGCATTTACAAAATCAACTGGCGCAGAACGGAATGCACATTAATTTTAGTGATTATGCAATAGATTTCCTTGCTGAAAATGGCTACGATCCACAGTTTGGAGCAAGACCGTTAAAAAGACTGGTGCAAAAATCAATTGTAAATCCGTTAAGTAAAAAAATACTTGCCGGCGAAATCAATCGTGACAACACCGTACTCGTAGACGTTTTTGATGGAGTGGTTGTATTCAGGAATGAAAATCAATAAAGAGTTTTTGTGAATTAGGAAATAAAGTAAATCCCTGATGGCATATAGCTTTCAGGGATTTTTTATTGCTTTCAAGTGCTTTGCAGCCGGCAATAATATTTATATAAGGAAAAGAAATGCCAAGAATTTTAGTATTTTTGATGTAAATTTTTTTGATGTGGAATCACTGTTTAATCTGATTGAGCATACCAGCAGAAATATTTTTCTTACCGGAAAAGCAGGTACGGGTAAGACTACTTTTCTGATGGATTTTGTAAAAAAGACACGCAAGAAACATATTGTGGTGGCGCCTACAGGCATTGCTGCTATTAATGCTGGTGGAGTTACCATTCATTCTATGTTTGGCTTGCCTTTGCGCACGTTTGTGCCTACGTTTGATGAGATTGACCGTGACTATGCCATGAACATTACTGACCTGTTGCCGCATTTTAAATACAGACGCGATAAGCTAAAGCTATTGCGCGAAGTGGAAATAATAATAGTTGATGAAGTGTCTATGTTGCGTGCAGATGTACTGGATATGATGGATTTGTCGCTCAAACATATCAGGCGTAATCCTTTGCCGTTTGGCGGTGCGCAAATGTTGTTTATAGGTGACCTCTATCAGTTGCCACCTGTAGTACGACAGGAAAATGAACGTGTCTTGAGTGAATACTATGCCACGCCTTTTTTCTTTGATGCAAAAGCTATGCAGACTGCGGATTTGATGACGATTGAACTGAAAAAAGTATTCAGACAAAAAGATGAAATTTTTCTGGAAGTATTAAATCAGATAAGAGATGGAGATGTGGAAAACATAAACTTCGATTTGCTGAACGAAAGATATAATCCTTATTTCGAACCTGACGAAGAAGCGTATGTTTACTTGTGTTCACACAACAGAATGGCTGATGAAATCAACAGAAGGAAATTGGATGAACTGCCCGGTAAATCTTATTTCTACAATGCTGCCATTACAGGAGATTTTAAAGAAAGTCAATATCCCAACGATAAAGAACTGGAGCTTAAAGAAGGTGCACAGATTATGTTTATCCGCAACGACACATCGCCCGATAAAGAATATTATAACGGCAAACTGGCGGTGGTAAAGGATTTGAGCGATGAAGAGATTACTGTTGTACTCGATGGTTCAGCCAGAGAAGTAATTTTGAAAAAAGAAAAATGGGAGCAGAAAAAATATTATCTGGATAATGAAAAAAATATTCAGGAAGAAATACTCGGCAGCTTTGAACAATATCCCATCAGGCTTGCATGGGCGGTTACTATTCATAAAAGTCAAGGCTTGACATTTGACCGTTTGATAATAGATGCCGGCAGTTCGTTTGCTTCGGGTCAGGTGTATGTGGCACTCAGCCGTTGTCGTACATTAGAGGGTATTGTATTGAAATCTAAAATTACGCCGCAGGTTATTTTTGCCAATAAAGACATAGAAAATTTTCACAGTACTACACAAGCCAACGATAAGATGGAGCAAGTACTACAGCAGGAAAAATATAGTTATGCGTTACAAAAAGTAATGCGCTACATTAATATGCGGTGGATGAGCAATGAGCTGAAACAGTGGTACGATATGTCTTTGAAGAGTAGGAAACTGGAAAAAGAAAGAGTAGAAGAAATGAATAATTCCATTCAATCATTGGCAGAACAACTTACAGATGTAAATGACAAATTTGAAAAGATAATAGAACACCGTTTGAAGCTGCATGCCGCAGGATATATGGAGTGGAGTGCCATTGAAGAAAAGGTAAAAGGTGCGGTTAACTTCTTTTTTACCTCTGTAAATCAGGATATATTTTTACCATTAAAAGATTTGTATGCCGAAACGAAAGGTGAGAAAGGACTAAAGCTTTATAATGCAGAGTTTAAAGTTTTGCTGGAAGATTTACAGGACTATCTCAATAGTCTGCAAACCTTATATCTGCTGGATTTGCCTTTGTTTGACCAGCAGAAAGAAAGTGTAAAGGTGGATATTAAAGTAGAGAAAATACCCTCGCATGTAATTTCTTATCAATTGTTTGAAGATGATAAAACACCGGAAG
>JAEWWO010000132.1 GCA_023396345.1 Bacteroidota bacterium | reverse complement strand
CAACAGGACTTATTTCTTCCATCATAATTTTACTGGGCAAAACAGGTGCATCCAAAAAAGCACAAGGGCATATTACAGATATAGTTTATTACCCCGAATTAAAATCTACTAATGCCACAATAAAAATTAACAGCAACTGGCAGGGACACGAAGCAGGACAATTTGTTTTTATAAAATTTAATCAACACGAAGAAGCACATCCTTTTACCATTGCTTCATTCTGGAATAAAGACAGTAAGGAAATTCATGTGGTGAAAGGCATTGGGCGATTTCACTAATACTATTCACGATACATTAAACGTTGATGATGAGATTGAAGGACCATATGGTGAATTTACTTTTCACGACAGTCATACAAAACAAATATGGATTGGCGGCGGCATAGGCTCCACACCTTTTATTGCAAAGATGAAATCTCTTGAAACCGAAGGAGGCACACATAAAGACATTACTTTTTATCATGCTACGAGAGAATACAATGAAGAAGCAATCAACAATCTGCAAAAAGATGCTGACGATGCACAAATAAATTATAACCTGATTATTGAACAGCGTGACGGATATCTTACCGGAGAAAAAATTGCAAAAGATATTCCTGACTGGAAGTCGCACAGCATCTGGTTTTCAGGACCACTTGCTTTTAAGGAAGCATTATTAAAATACTTCAGACAAAACGGATATAATACTACACATTTTCACGAAGAAATTTTCAGTATGAGATAGACATCAGATATTTTTAGCCTCTTCTTTGTCGCGGCTCAATTGTTCTTTTAAAGCTTCTATTCCACTGAACTTTTGTTCCGGACGAAGAAAGGCTATGACTTCTACGGTAAGATTTTCGTCGTAGATATCATCATCAAAATCAAAAATATTAACTTCTATTGTTCGGCGCGAACCGTCAACTGTAGGACGCACACCAATGTTCATCATACCTTTGAAGCTGCGTGTAAAATCTTTATTTATAAAAGCATTTACCGCATACACACCGTTGCCGGGTACAAGCTTTGTTTCAGTCTCTGTCTGCAGGTTTGCAGTGGGAAAGCCAATAGTTCTGCCCAGTTTATTTCCCTCAACAACTTTACCTGTGAAAAAATATTTATATCCCAGTAAATCATTGGCAGAATGTATATCATTATTCAGAATAGCATTTCTGATTTTTGTAGAACTTACGGTAACGTGTTTTACAGTCTCTGCATTAATTTCCTTTACATCAAATCCTGATTTTCTGCCGTACTCTTCCAGCATTCTGTAATCTCCCGAACGATGCTTTCCAAACTTATGGTCATAGCCGATGATGATGCAGGAAGGATGAATTTTATTGACCAGAAAATCCTGAATATATGCTTCAGCAGATTGCTCTGAAAATGTTTCATTAAAATCTACAACAATTAAATGATCAATATTTTCTTTTTGCAGCAAGGCTGATTTTTCTTCTAAAGTATTCAGCAATTGCACGGGATTGTTACTGGCAACCACATTGCGCGGATGTTGTTTAAAAGTGATGATAACCGTTTCGCCATTGCGCTCCTGTGCTTCCTGTTTTAACTGAGCTATTATTTTTTTATGTCCTTTGTGTACGCCATCAAATGTTCCGATGGTTACTACAGGATTATTGAAAACGGGGAGCTGATGAATGTCATTAAAAATGTTCATTGCGCAAATATAAAATTTAAGCGAGAATGCTTCACAAAAAAATCCTGCTAAATTGTATTTAACAGGATTTATATTTTAAAAAAAAGTATTTAGAAGTTAACACCCGTGCTGATTACAGGCATAATAGTACCGTCGGAATATCTGTAAGGAGAGTTGGGATGTTTCAATAAATCAATTCCTACGGACATAAAGAAACCTACTCTGCCGTTTACTCTGTTGGCATATCCTACAGAACCAATGAGTGCCTGATAATCGTAGTTATATTTTGTTTTTGTTCCGCCTGATAAATGACTTCCGTTTATCCAGCCTTGTTCAAACTGTAGCTGAGCAAAGAAATTATTAATAGGAAAAGCACGTACAAACGGCATCAATCCTACATTGAAAGCACGGTTTCTTGTATAATAATTATTGTAATGATAAATAAGATTTACTCCCATTCCTGCATCTACATAATTATTTAGTTTATACCCCACCATCGGCGAAACTCCGATAGCTCCCGAACCGCTGCTGAAACCGAGCACAGCACCACCACCAAAGAACCAGGGCTTTTGATCCTGTTGCGCCTGTTGCTGCTGTCTCTCCTGCTCGCGTGCAGCCATCACAGCCTGCTGATTGCCAGCAACCGTTGTATCATACTGCCATTGAGCTTTTGCAGTAAATCCTATTGTAAAAAGCAATACTATCAGTAAAATTTTATTATATATCATGTTGTGAAATTTTTATTTTAAGTCAATAATTTTTCCTGCGTTAAGAATATTGTTCGGGTCAAAAACTTTCTTTATACCTCTCATTAAATCAAGTGTAATATCATCAAAAAAGATGGGTAAAAATTCTTTCTGCAACATTCCAATTCCATGTTCTGCACTAATCATGCCATTCAGACTTTTAACCAGTTTAAAAAGTTCTTCAAGAATGGGCTTTACTTCCGCATTATTGAAACTGTTGGGATGTCCTTCCTTAAAAATTCTTACGTGTATATTTCCATCGCCTGCATGACCGTAACAAACCACATTAAAATCATGTTTTTTAGCCAACTCTTTTGCACCTTTAATCAATTTGGGTAATTCTGCGCGTGGCACTACTGTATCTTCTTCAATGGTGTACCCTACGGCTTTTACAGCTTCTGCAGTTCTTCTTCTGAGTTTCCACAATTCTTCTTTTTGTGTGGCATCATCGGCAAAAAATATTTCTCCGCAATCGTACTGCATCAGCACTTCGGCAATTTGCTCCATTTCTTTCATCAGTACTTCAATATCATTACCGTCCACTTCCACAATAAGGTGGGCTTCCATATCATCGGTTACGGGAACAATACTGCTGTCTTCCAGACCACTTACTATTTTCAGCGCATTGATTTCTACAAACTCCAGACCGCTGGGTGTGTAGCCCGCACGAAATATAGCACTTACGGCTTCGCTTGCTTTTTCAAGAGAGTTGAACGGAGCCAGCATAAGCAAATCATGCTTAGGCATAGGAATTAATTTCAGCACTGCTTTGGTTACAATACCCAGTGTGCCTTCGCTGCCAATCATCAATTGCGTAAGATTGTATCCGGTAGCGTTTTTTAATACATTTGCACCCGTCCAGATAATTTCACCCGTGGGCAATACCACTTCCAGATTCAGCACATAATCTTTCACCACGCCGTACTTTACCGCTTTGGGACCGCCGCTGTTTTCTGCAATATTTCCTCCTATAAAACACGTGCCTCGACTGCTTGGGTCGGGCGGATAAAACAATCCTTTATCAGCTACCGCTCTTTGCAAAACCTCTGTAATAACGCCGGTTTCCGTAGTTACCTGCAAATTTCTTTCATCAATATCAATAATTTTATTTAGTCTTTCTGTTGAAAGCAAGATGCCGCCAAATGTAGGCAGGGCGCCACCTGTAAGCCCGGTTCCACCCGCACGCGGCGTAAGCGGAATTTTATGTTCATTGCATAATTGTACTATCTTACTTATTTCTTCTGCGGTTCCGGGCTTTACAACAATGTCCGGATTGTACTGTAATTTTTCGGTATAGTCGTGTCCGAAAAAATGTAAAGTGTCTGAATCATTAAATACAAATTCTTCTCCTACAATACTTTTCAGATTATCAATTAATGCAGTATCCATATAAAAAAATTATTGCGCTCCGAATAATACTTCTCTCATAGAGAAAACTCCTTTTTTGCCATTGATAAATTCCGCCGCCAACACAGCTCCCGAGGCAAAACCCTTTCTGTTGTGTGCCGTATGCGTAATAGCAATATCATCAATTTCCGAATGAAAAGATACCGTATGTGTACCAGGTACATTTTCTTCTCTTTCAGAAATAATTTCCAGTTTATCTTTTTTGTCTGATGCGTAGTTTACCCATTCTTCTTTTTCAGTATACACTTTCATAATCTGCTCTGCCAAAGTAATGGCTGTGCCGCTGGGTGCATCTTTCTTTTCCAGATGATGAATCTCTGTAATGGAGGGATTGTAACCTTTGTAGGCTTTCATTAATCCTGCGAGGTAATTATTCAACTCAAAAAATAAATTAACCCCGATGCTGAAATTACTTGCATATAAAAAAGCAACATTATTATCAATCGCAGCCTGCTGTATTTCGGGCAGATTCTTTAACCATCCGGTAGAACCGCTTACAACAGATACGCCTGCTTCAAAACATTTTTTGATATTTTCAAAAGCACTTTCCGGTCCTGTAAATTCTATAGCCACATCTGCTTTTTGAACAGCTTCAATAGTAAAGTCTTTCGTATTTTCTATAGAAATACGCAACACTATTTCATGCCCGTTTGCCTGAGCTATTTGCTCAATTGCCTTACCCATTTTTCCATATCCGATTAATGCAATTTTCATATCAAATTCCTTTTTTTATTTTTTATAAAAAACCAGCTTAACGCCAGGCGTATGGCTCATATTAAAATACACAGGCCGAACCTTCAGACTTATATCATCAGATACATCAAATCCTTTGAGATGTGCAAAAACAGTGGCATCTGCCACATTCAGTCCCCACATAGCCAAAGTCCATAAGATGGCATAATCCTGATTTTTTCTGTAATAATTTCTTGACTGTATGGCTGTAAGTTTAAAACTCTCCAGTCCGTTGGGTAGATTTTTTCTGCTATTGTATGAGCCGATAAAATCCTGATGCAAAGTATTGATTAATGCAGTATCAGCCGGATTCTGCTGTATTCTGAAAGCCACATCTACTGCCTCTTTTGAACGATTGTACCACACATTATTAAACACAAATATTCCCACCGGCACACCAATTCCCGCTGCCACAATGGGCAGCTTCCAGTATTGCTTGTTGTACACCTGTCCCCAGCCGGGCAATATTAATGAACGCAGTGTAGCACCACGCGGCGTATATTCTTTCTTCTTCAGAAAAAAAGTATCTCTTTCTTTTCCGGTAGAATCTTTACGGGAAAATACACCTCCCAGAAATCTTTTTTCTTTGGTAGTGGAATCTTCCAGCACCGCCTGCACACCTCCTGTGGTATCAACAGACCTGCGCATAACATTTACCGTATCCTGATTCTGGGCAAAAACATTTTGACCTGTCAGGAAAAGAAAAAAGCATATTATAAAATACTTAATCTTCATTCAGTTTTTCAATGGCTGAGAATCTATCCTACCTGCACATTCATTAAATCGAGCAGCTTGTTAAATTCATCAAGTGAATAATAATCTATTGTAATGGAGCCTTCTCCTTTTTTGGTATTGTGCGTAAGCTTCACCTTGGTGCCAAAGTGAGAAGCCAATGTATCTTCCACTTTTTTGTATGCAGGCGGCAAAGCAGACTTGGCAGAAGGTTTCTTGTCGGGACGCTGTGCCTGATTCATTCTGCGCACCAAGTCCTCTGTTTGTCTTACGCTTAAATGTTTTTCTTTTATTTCTTTAAAAGCGGTAAGTTGTGCATCCACATTTTCTAAACCCGAAACAGCTCTTGCATGACCCATAGATATTTCGCTGCTGCGTACAGCCAATTGCACATCGGGCGGCAGTTTGAGCAAACGAATGTAGTTGGTAATGGTGCTTCTTTCTTTACCCATACGCTCCGCAACTTTTTCCTGCGTGTAAGAAAGTTCATCCATCATACGCTGATAACTCAATCCTATTTCTATGGCGTTAAGGTCTTCTCTCTGTAAGTTTTCGAGCAAAGCCAGTTCCAGTAGTTCTGCATCATCTGCCTGACGCACATACACCGGCACTTCTTTTATTCCGGCGAGTTTAGAAGCTTTGTATCTTCTTTCTCCGGCAATAAGCATGTAGGTTCCGTCTGCTTTCTTGCTTACAGTGAGCGGCTGAATAATATCGTGAATTCTGATAGACTCTGCCAGTTCTTCCAATGCTTTTTTATCGAAATCCTTTCTGGGATTTTTCGGATTGGTTTGTATTTTGGTTAAAGGAATTTTTACTACAGCAGTTACTTCTTCTACTACATCTTTCCTCAAAGCATCGCCGGCAGGCATTTTCAGGTCGTCTTTAATATTCTGTAATAAAGAACTCAAACCTTTGCCCAATGCTGCTTTTTCTTTTCCTGTAGGTTTTATATGCAAATTTTTTGCGGTAGATGGTTTTGCTGCTTCCTTTTTTGCTTTACTCATTTTTTAAACTGTACTTATTTATATTATTCTGCTTCCAGACCTTCTATTCCGATATTGTTTTTAACCATTATTTCTTTAGCCAGATTAAGGTAGTTAACAGCACCTTTACTCTCCGAATCGTACAATATTACAGGCTTTCCAAAACTTGGTGCTTCTGTAAGACGTACATTTCTGTGAATGATTGTTTCAAAAACCATTTCATCAAAATGGCGGCGCACTTCACTCACTACCTGATTGCTCAGGCGCAATCTGCCATCGTACATCGTCATTAAAATACCTTCTATTTCGAGCTGAGGATTCAGGCGACTTTGAACAATTTTGATAGTATTGAGTAATTTACCCAATCCTTCCAGTGCGAAAAATTCGCATTGCACAGGAACAACTACACTGTTGGCAGCTACGAGAGAATTAACGGTAATCAAGCCCAGAGAAGGAGAACAATCTATAATGATAAAATCGTACTGATCTCTTACTGGATCGAGTACAGACTTCATTACATTTTCTCTGTTGGGATAATTTATCATCTCAATTTCGGCGCCAACCAGGTCTATATGCGAGGGTATTAAATCGAGATTAGGGATATTGCTTTTTAAAATTACATCCTGCGCAGCCGTACCGTCGACCATACAATTATACAGGCTGCTGGTAATGTTATGCAGGTCAAAGCCTACGCCTGTGGTACTGTTAGCCTGCGGGTCGGCATCAACCAGCAATGTTTTCATTTCTAAAACTGCCAGACTTGCCGCCAGGTTGATTGCGGTTGTAGTTTTTCCTACGCCTCCCTTCTGATTAGCTACGCCAATTATTCTTCCCATATATTTACTGAATAAAAAATCTTTAAAGCCAAAGATAATTTATTTTACGGTTTTATGTTTAAAACTGTCTTAAAATGAGAATTTCTTTTGGGAGAATGCTCCCTACTCTTCCTCTTCTTCTCTCTTAATGGCTGTAATGGTTTCGCCGATTTTGGGCAGGAACAGCATTTTACCTTTGGAATGAAACTCACGCAATGCCGCTTTTGTATCTATTTTTATCAGGTCGAATGTGTCATAATGCACGCCTACTATTTTATCGCATTTAATAAAATCCGAAGCTATGGCAGCATCTTTATAATCCATGGTATAGTTGCCGCCAATAGGTAAAATGGCAAAATCAAGTCGGCTGAATAAAGGAATTAACTGCATATCCATTATCAGACAGGTATCTCCGGCGTAGTAAAAATTGCCGTCGTATGTGGTGCAGACAAAACCCATAGGATTGCCACCGTAACTGCCATCGGGCAAACTTGAAGAATGCATGGCACTTACTGCGCGTACATTACCAAACTCAAATTTTGTAGGCGCTCCATGATTAAGCTCATGCACATTTTCCACACCCTGCTTTTTCATGTAAGCAATTACTTCCGGACTGGAAACCACTTTTGCATTGGTGCGCAAGGCTATGGAAGCAGCGTCAGCTATATGGTCGTCATGTCCGTGAGAAAGCAAAATATAATCTGCTTCAATTTCCTCTACGTTAAATTGTTCAGCGTTTGGGTTGCCGGTAAAAAACGGATCGAACAAAACTTTTTTGCCCTTTACCTCAATCATAAAAGTAGAATGTGCGTAATATGTAAAATTCATTTGCTGTGTTTTATTTTATATGCGAATTTAGTTTTTAATGCTGTCAGTAAATGCCAAATGCTTGTGAAAAATAAAGTGTACAAT
>JAEWWO010000053.1 GCA_023396345.1 Bacteroidota bacterium | reverse complement strand
TGTCCAGCCTTCTCTTTTCATGGTGCTGAACAGATTCAATAGATTATTGATATCGTAATATATTTCACCCTTAAATCTTTTCAGCGGATGATTGGCACCAAAAGCATCAATTAATTTACGCATCAGTTCTATTCTCTCTAAATCGGAAACCGGATCAATTGTATTTTTTTCAAAGGCATGTAAATTATCCTGAATCACTTCGTTACAAAAAGCATGAAACGTAGAAATAGAAATCTTATAAGCTTCTGAACCTATGAATGACAACAGTCTTTTGCGCATGGCTATAGCACCTGCATCTGTGTAAGTAAGGCATAAAATATTTTCTGCCGAAGCGTCTGTAGTCAGTAATATTTTACCAATGCGCGCCGAGAGTATCTGCGTTTTGCCCGTACCCGGACCGGCAATCACCATTACCGGACCTTCCAGCTGGTCTACCGCACTACGCTGTTCTTCATTTAATTTATCATATATTTCTGTAAACTTTTTTTCCTGTTGTTCTTTGTTGAGCATGATTGTATGTATAGCTTATTAATTACCAAAAATAAAAATTAATACTTCATTTTAAAAGTAAATATTTATCTCATTAATATAAAGAAATAATATTAACTATCAGATTTTTTTATACTCATTTGCAAAAAAACCGACAGACTTATCATAGGTTAAGAAATTGATGTTTAAACATCTCTTTAACTTAACCTTATCAAAAACTCGTGATTAGAAGATTACTTTTGTTCTATCAAAATTAAAAATTTAAAAAAATAAATTATGAAGAAAATTACATTATTTCTCAGCACCCTTTTAGTAAGCGTTGGTGCTTTTGCACAAACTACGTGGTCTGCAGATGCTTTTCACTCTGCTCTTAGCTTTAAAGTAAAACACATGGGATTGACTTTTGTTCCGGGTGAATTTGATAAATTCAATGGTACCATGACCAACACTAAAGCAGATTTCACAGATGGGAAAATTGAATTTACTGCTGAAGCAAACAGCATTAACACAGGCGTTGAGCCAAGAGACAATCACTTAAAAAGTGCCGATTTTTTTGAAGTAGAAAAATATCCTACATTAAAATTTGTAAGTACAGAATTTAAAAAAGGTACAAAAGATAAATACACTTTAAAAGGAAATCTTACAATTAAGGATGTAACAAAGCCTGTAACTTTTGAAGTGAAATATGGCGGTGAAACTAAGGATGAGCAAGGTAATCCAAAGATTGGATTTACTGCAAAAACCACCATTAACCGTTTTGATTATAATGTTGCCTACGATCCAACAGGAGCTTCTATTGCAAAAGATGTGCACATTGTTGTTTATTTAGAAATGGCTCCTAAGAAATAATTGTCCGATAGATTTTTGTTACAAAACCGAATTGTTTAAAAACAATTCGGTTTTTTTGCTGATTCAATGATTCTTATTTATAATAAAAACAAAGAAAATTTAGAAAAAATAAAGATTAAAAATCAACTACCATTAAAATATTTTTTTTATTTTAATAAAACTATTAAATTGTAAAATTGTATATAAGCAATGTTAAGCCCATAATATTATAAACTAACTAAATTATGAAGCAGTTTTATAGTCTATTAATATCTATATTGTTACTTTCTTGTCAAGAAAGAGAACACAGTAAAGACGAGATAATTTTAGATACGAAAAAGATTATTCATGAAGCAAGAGCTTTTACTTTTACACAACTACCCTATAATGTACAAAATAAAGCAAGAAATACATTTCTCTTTCTACCTGTGGGAAGCAAACAGCAAGAAATTGAAAAACAAAACGGTTATTATCTACGACTTACTTTAGACAATCATCTTCTTGCTCAAGCTAGTAATGATAGAGGGCTATGGAAAGAAAAAGATTTATTAGACACTTCTAATTTAGAGGGACTGTATGGTAAATATAGAAATAGACCGGAATTATTTGACGAAAATAATCAATTAATACCAATAACTAGAAAATTTGAGGGTTATGATCTTATTCATGTCGTACGACAAAATAAAATTGATACAACATACTGAGGGCCTTTTAATGCATTGCCTAAAAGGCTTATCCTACATTGCTCTAATTTAGACAGTTCGACTTATCCCGTAACTTTAATAACACTGTAGTAATATTAGTATGCGATGTTCTCACCCTTTACTGCTTTACAATTCAAAAAAGATGTCGCTCCTACGGAGCGTCATTTACCTATATCTAATATGCTACACATATATTGTTCCTACGGAACAAGAATAAATCCCATTAGTGAGCGGTGTTCTCACCGTTCACTGATTTAATGGATGGTGAAGACACCATCCATTAATGTCAGGTTAAATAAATTGCCTTGGAAAAACATATGTATATTTGAGTATTACAAGCAAGGAAAGCAATGAGTATTTACGAACTTAAGAATATCGACAAGGAAGACATTGAGGATTTTCTTTTAAAAATCGAAATCTCTTTTAATATCGAATTTGTTAGTGATGAAATAAATAATATAAGCACATTTGGAGAGTTTTGCGATCTCATCACTAACAAAATAAATCTTGAAAATTCAGACGACTGCACAAGTCAACAAGCATTTTATAAGCTACGAGAGGCAATTTCGAAAACCTCTAAAATAAGCAATAGAATTTCCACCCAACTTCCTCTTTCTGATCTTTTTCCAAGAAAAAATAGACGTTTAGAAATAACGAAAATGGAACAACATTTAGGCTTTAAGATAAATATATTACAGCCTCCGCAATGGGTAATCTTCACGCTTGCAATTTTTCTTTTTCTGTCTGTAATTATATTTTTTCTGAATTGGAAAATTGGAATTTTAGGATTGGGAATTTCAATAGCAGGTTTCTGGTCCGTAAATAAATTTGGTAACGAAACTGAACTGAAAACAGTTGGAGAAATAGCCGAAAAAATGAAAAGAGAGCATTATTTAAAATCACGACGAAACCCACAGACATACAATAGAAATGAGATTGATAAGGTATTGACAGAATGGTTCAGCTATGAGTTTGAGATAGACAAGAATAAATTAACGAGGGATACGAAATTTATATAAATATCTAAAATGAAATTGTTTTAATAAGCGGAGCAACTTCCGGAAATTTCTCTGCGAACAATTGGACTTGCTGTCGGAGAAACAAGAATAGACATCTTTAGGCGGTCGGATAATAGAAACGTCAAGTCGTTTCTGGATTCTGATTCTCCACCATACATTTTAATTCACTCCAAAGAAAATAACCCTAATTTACTTAATGAGCGGTGTCCTCACCGTTTACTGCTTTACAATTCAAAAAGATATCGCGCTCCTACGGAGCGCAATTTACCTGTCTGATAGATGCTACACATATACTGTTCCTACGGAACGAGAATAAAGAATCATAAATCAATTGTATTCTTTGTTAATTGCTCCTTGTTCCTTGTTCATTGCTCTTGGTTCATTGTTCTTTGCTCATTGTTAATTAGGAACTCCGTTTTTTAGGCACAGATAAAGTTTTCCACTCCTCGCCTTTCATCATCTTAGCCAGCACAACTATCTGCCCTGCGTGAGAGGCATAATGCGTAAGGCTTCTGAACAGAGCCTGTATCACGGTTAATGCTTCATTTCTTATATAAACAGTTTTATCAAGATCTTCATCGTTCAAAGATTCCAAACTGTTTTTGAGCACATCAAAACCTTTGTTCCAGTAAGCTAAAATTTCTTCTTTTGAAGCAGCATCTTCTTCAAACTCTCCGTCACGGTTACGCCATTCCTTTTCTCCATCCGTGGTGAGAAAATCTGTAAAGCGTGAAATAAGATTGCCCGACATATGTTTCATAATCACGGCAATACTGTTGCTATCAGCGGCATTCACTGTCCTTAGCTGCTCTTCGTTTAACTGGTCTACAGCTTTTTCTGTCAGTGTTTTATATTCCGTATAACTTTTTATAAACTGACTGATAATTTTATTACTCATAGTTTTTAATTTGGTGTAAAATAAAAAAATCCTGCAACATGTGCAGGATTCTCCTTATTAAGTTTTTGTTTTTGCTATTAAGCCTGAGCTTCAGCAGGAGCAGCAGTTTCGCCGTTTTCTCCTTCTACCACAAAATCAATTTCTGTAATGTTATTGTTACCAAAATCAATTGTTGCTTTGTGTGTACCCAGTTCTTTTACCTCATCAACAATAGCAATACGCTTGCGGTCAATATCATAACCTTTTTGCTCACGGATAGCTCTTGCCAGCTGAAGACTTGTAACGCTACCAAAGATTTTTCCTGAAGTACCTGTTTTAGCTAATAACTTCACAGGTGATTCTTTCAGAATTTCAACCACTTTGTTCATTTCAGACAACATGGCTTCTTCTTTCTTAGCTTTTACTTTTAGCTTTTCGTCAAGCTGTTTCATGTTAGAAGGATTAGCTTCTACAGCCAGCTTTTGAGGGATAAGATAATTGCGTGCGTAACCACTTTTTACTTCTACAAGTTCATTTGGTGCGCCTAAATTATCTACATCTTTTAATAATATTACTTTCATTTTTTATTTTTTAGTTCCCAAGAGCCCAATCAACCAAAAGGTTTTATTAAAGACTGTCTCTCGCATAAAGCGGGATTAGGGAAGGTGACTAAATTAATTAATAATTAATATTTTATAATTATTAATTGAATATTTATTTCAAAAGGTCTGTTACGTATGGTAACAAAGCCATTTGACGTGCTTTCTTAACTGCATCGGAAACTTTACGCTGAAATTTCAGAGAGTTTCCTGTAAGACGGCGAGGTAATAATTTACCCTGTTCGTTGATGAATTTTTTCAAAAACTCAGTGTCTTTGTAATCTACATAACGAATACCATACTTTTTAAAACGACAAAACTTTTTAGGTTGATTGTCTTGTCTGATAGCAGTAAGATATTTAATTTCATTAGATTTTGCCATGATTATTCTGCTGTTTTTTCAGTTTCAGATGCTTTTACACCACTTCTCTTTTTAGCATTGTACTCGACGGCGTATTTATCGAGCACAGTGATCATGTGGCGCAATACGTTATCGTCGCGCAACATTTGTACTTTGAACTTCTCGTTGAAGTCGGATGGCGCACTGTATTCCAAAACCCAGTATAATGCTGTGGTTTTTTTCTGGATAGGATACGCCAGTGATTTTAATCCCCAAGGGTTGCTGTGCACTACCTCACCACCGTGACTTGTGATGTAGTCAGTGTATTTTTTCTGAGCAGTAGTAAACTCCTCTTCAGAAAGCACAGGGGTAAAAATCACCATCAATTCGTAATTGTTCATTACCCTTTTAATTTAAATTGTTTAAAAAATGATTTTCGAGGCGCAAAGGTAAGAAAAATAATCGGAAATATTAGTATTTCTTTAAAAGAAAAAGCCACAGTAGCTACTGTGGCCATAATTTAAAATACATTTTTTATTAATCTTTCTTCTTTTCTTTCCAGAAAATAGCTATCAATTCTATGCCGAAACCCAGTAAAATTACAATAGGTGCCAAAGTAATTCTTCTGAATCCATACACTTCATCGTTATTAAAAACATTCGGGTCAGGATTGTTACCTCCTGACATCAGCATCATACCGATTGCTATCACCACTAACCCTGCTAACATTATCATTATGTTCTGTTTTCCGAATAAGGGCGTTAATGGTTCTCTTTTTTTAGATTGCTTGTCCTGTACTGTAGTCTTGTCTGCGCTTGCCATATATTAAATTTAAAAAGCGAAGTTAATACAATTTTTCAATTCTTGATTTCAAATATTTTACCACACTTCTGCTGGTACTTATCCATGAAATTAAAACACCCAACAGTATAATTCCGGCAAATAACAAGATGGTTTGATTATTATCCTGTAAGCCACGCAATTCGGGCATTCTTCTGAAAGCCCACTGCATAATACCGAACAAAGCCAAACAGGCTATCAATGCACTTATCAATCCATTTAACACTGATCTTACCACTAA
>JAEWWO010000408.1 GCA_023396345.1 Bacteroidota bacterium | reverse complement strand
ATGCGTAGCAGTGTGGTTATAAGTGGTGTAAAGTCTTTTTTCAAAATCAACTTCAGCGGTAATTTCACCGGACACATCCGAAAATATTTTATCGGTAAAATGAATGATTAAATCATTTTCTTTCTTTGTATCAGTAACTACGATAGTTTCATCTCCTTTTGTTAATACACCTCTGTCGCCAACCTGACCGCCGCTTTCTGCATAGAAAGGTGTTGTTTTCAATACAATCTGATATTGTTCTTTATTCTTGGCTTTTACTTTACGATATCTTGCAATCTTAGTCTGCACAAGCAAATCGTCATAACCAACAAAAGTAATTTTATCTGTTTCGTTTACAGCAACCCAGTCGCCTGCATCTATGGCAGTTGCTTGTCTTGAGCGATTTTTCTGTTGCTGCATTTCAGCTTCAAAACCAGCTTCATCAACTGTGAGATTATTTTCAGATGCAATCAAACGGGTTAAGTCAATCGGAAAACCATAAGTATCATACAATTCAAAAGCTTCTTTGCCATTAATAGTTTTGTCCGTATTTGACTTTGCTATAATATCGTCAATTCTTTTCAAACCTTTTTCCAATGTTCTTAAAAAAGCATCCTCTTCTTCTTTAATCACTCTGGCTACAAAATCTTCCTGCTTTTTAAGCTCAGGAAATACATCCTGAAACTGGTTGGCAATTACAGGCAGCAACTGATGCAGCAAAGGTTGTTTATAATTAAGATAAGAGTAATAATATCTTACTGCACGACGGAGTATTCTGCGTATAACATAGCCTGCGCCTGTATTTGAAGGCAACTGTCCATCAGCAATTGTAAAACTTATGGCACGAATATGATCGGCGATAACACGAAAGGCAATTGCCCCCTTGTCCCCCAAAGAGGGAATTTGTTCGTCATTTACAGTATCCGGATTTGCATCATACTTTTTACCTGTTATATTTTCTATCTCTTTGATAGTTCCTGCAAATACATCTGTATCATAATTACTTTCTTTCCCCTGCAATACACGCACCAGTCTCTCAAACCCCATTCCCGTATCCACGTGTTGTTCAGGAAGTTTTTCCAGTGTGCCGTCTTTTAATCTGTTGAACTCCATAAATACATTGTTCCAGATTTCAATCACCTGCGGATGATCGGCGTTTACCAAAGTTTTTCCTTCAACCTGTTTTCTTTCTTCGTCTGTACGGCAATCTACGTGTATTTCAGAGCAGGGACCACAAGGACCCACATCGCCCATCTCCCAGAAATTATCTTTCTTTTTTCCTTTGATGATGCGGTCTTCATTAATCCATTTTTTCCATTCGTTAAACGCTTCTTCATCGTAAGGCAAACCTTCGCTTTCATCGCCTTCAAAAACTGAAACATATAATCTGTCTTTGTCAATTTTATACACCTCTGTCAACAATTCCCAACTCCAGGCGATGGCTTCTTTTTTAAAATAATCTCCAAAGCTCCAATTACCCAGCATTTCAAACATGGTATGGTGATAAGTGTCCACTCCCACCTCTTCCAGATCATTGTGTTTACCGCTTACACGCAAACATTTCTGCGTATCGGCAACTCTTCTGTGCTCCGGTTTTTTATTACCCAGAAAATAATCTTTAAACTGATTCATTCCCGCATTGGTAAACAACAAGGTAGGATCATTCTTTACAACAATGGGCGCAGAAGGCACAATCTGATGTTGTTTGCTGCGGAAAAAATCTAAAAACTGCCGGCGTATCTCTGCTGATGAAAGCATATAAATAATTATAGATTAAACTAATTTTTTGACAAGCGAAATTAATAAAATACAACCTATCAGCGAAATTAAACAAATACAAATAATAGAAAAGCTAAAGTTTATATACCTAAAAGTTAAAAAATTATTCCGACAAAAAAAGTATAACTAATTTTGATTTAAAATCATCACAATGCAAACAAATATGCAAGAAACTACACAGGAAGAAATTATAAAAATCGTTGCGGCGCAACGTGCTTTTTTCGCCACACATCAGACTAAAGATATTGCGTTCAGATTAGAGCAATTGAAAAAACTCAAGAAAATACTTGAGGATAGCGAGAAAGCTTTTGCTGATGCGCTTTTTAAAGACTTGCATAAATCTTACGAAGAAGCGTTTCTTACAGAATTTGGTTTGGTGATGAACGAGCTGAACTATCATATAAAAAATCTGAAAAAATGGGCTGCACCTCAAAAAGTAAAAACGCCTAAACATTTGCTGCCTTCGTCAAGTTATTTGCATTATGAACCGTTGGGGTTATCTCTGATTATATCTCCCTGGAATTATCCTTATCAGTTACTGGTGAATCCGTTGATAGGTGCTATTTCATCGGGCTGTTGTGCAGTGCTGAAACCATCGCCCGAAACACCAAATTTTGAAAAACTATTTGCTGATTTAATCACTCAAAATTTTGACAGGAAATATATAGCCGTTACGCATGGAGACAAAGATGTAAACACCTGGTTGCTGCAACAAAAATTTGATTTTATCTTCTTTACCGGCAGCCCCTATGTAGGTAAAATTGTAATGAAAGCTGCGGCTGAAAACCTTACCCCTGTTGTGCTTGAGCTGGGTGGTAAAAGTCCCTGCATTGTTGATGCCGATGCGGATATTGACACATCAGCTAAAAGAATTGTATTTGGTAAAACCATTAATGCCGGACAAACATGCATTGCTCCCGATTATATTTTTGTTCACCAGTCAGTGAAAAAAGAATTGATTGAACAGATGAAAAAACATTTGCAGCAAATGTTTGGCAACAATCCTGAAGAAAGCAGATTTTATCCAAGAATTATCAATCAAAAATCTTTGAACAGATTATCACAGTTTTTAGAAGAGGGAGACATAGTGCATGGCGGACAAATAAATTCTGAGGAAAAATATATGGCTCCTACTATCATTGATAATGTGCAAACTGATTTTAAGATTATGCAGGAAGAAATCTTCGGACCGATTTTTCCTGTTCTCACCTTTACTGAAATTGATGAGGTAATCAAATACATCAACGATAATGAAAAACCACTTGCTTTTTACTATTTTGGTAAAGACAATAAGAAAGCTTCTTACGTTTTAGAAAGAACCACATCCGGCGGCGGCTGCATTAACGATACGCTAATGCACGCCGCAAGCGATTACCTGCCGTTTGGCGGCGTAGGTAACAGCGGTATGGGCAAATACCACGGAAAGGAAACTTTTCTTGTATTCAGCAATCAAAGAC
>JAEWWO010000404.1 GCA_023396345.1 Bacteroidota bacterium | reverse complement strand
CTTCAGCACCGCAAGAAATGCTTCCTGAGGTACTTCTACGTTACCAATCTGACGCATGCGTTTTTTACCTTCTTTTTGTTTTTCGAGTAATTTACGTTTACGTGAGATATCGCCTCCATAACACTTTGCCGTCACGTCTTTACGCATAGCACTGATGTTTTCTCTGGCAACAATCTTTGCGCCGATAGCCGCCTGAATAGCAATCTGAAATTGCTGACGCGGGAGCAATTCTTTTAATTTCTCACACAACTTTTTACCAAAATCATGCGATCTGCTTCTGTGAATCAATGAACTTAGAGCATCCACTTTATCGCCGTTTAAAAGAATATCCATTTTTACAATATCACTTTGGCGATAATCTATCGGCGTATAATCAAATGATGCATAACCACGCGTCTGGCTCTTAAGTTTATCGTAAAAATCAAAAACGATTTCTGTTAAAGGCATCTCAAACGTAAGCTCCACGCGTGTTGGCGTAATGTAGTGCTGATTGATTAATATGCCTCTTTTACCCAGACAGAGCGTCATAATATTTCCTGTATAATCTGCCTGAGTTATTATAGTTGCTTTAATAAACGGTTCTTCAATTCTGTCAAGCTTAGTCGTGTCGGGCATTTGACCCGGATTGTTTACAATAATTTTACCGTCTCTTGTAGTATAGGCATGGAAGCTTACGTTGGGAACAGTTGTAATTACAGTTTGATTAAACTCACGCTCCAGACGTTCCTGAATAATCTCCATGTGCAGCAATCCAAGAAAGCCGCATCGGAAGCCGAAACCCAGTGCCTGTGAGGTTTCCAGCTCAAAAGTAAGAGAGGCATCGTTTAACTGCAATTTATCCATACAATCGCGCAACTCCTCAAAATCCTCGGTCACCACCGGAAATATGCCGGCAAAAACCATCGGTTTAACTTCTTCAAAACCTTTGATAGATTTGCCCGGATTGGCAGCCTGTGTAATGGTATCGCCCACTTTTACTTCTTTGGCATTTTTAATACCTGTAATCACATAGCCTACATTGCCCGCCTGCACCTCGTTTCGCGGTTCCATACCCAGTTTCAGCACACCGATTTCATCAGCAAAATATTCCTGTCCGGTGTTGATGAATTTAATTCTGTCGCCTTTTTTAATAGTTCCGTTGTAGATTCTGAAATAAGCAATAATACCTCTGAAACTATTGAAAACACTATCAAAAATCAATGCCTGCAACGGAGCTTCCGCATCACCCTGCGGCGCAGGAATACGATGAACAATCGCTTCCAGAATTTCTTCAATACCGATACCGGTTTTACCACTTGCCAAAAGAATATCTTCGTCTTTACAGCCAATCAAATCAAATATCTGATCCTTTACTTCGGGTATCATCGCACCATCCATATCCACCTTATTGATAACAGGTATAATCTCCAGATCATTTTCTAAAGCCAGATATAAGTTAGAAATGGTTTGAGCCTGTATGCCTTGTGTAGCATCTACTAACAACAAAGCCCCTTCGCAGGCAGCCAGTGCACGGCTCACCTCATAGCTGAAGTCAACGTGACCGGGCGTATCTATCAGGTTAAAAGTATAACTTTCACCGTTAAGCTCATACTCCATTTGTATGGCTTTACTCTTAATGGTAATGCCTTTTTCGCGCTCCAGATCCATATCGTCCAGCACCTGATTCATCATGTCGCGCTCGCCAATAGTTTTGGTATGCTCCAGCAAACGGTCAGCAAGCGTACTCTTACCGTGATCAATATGTGCAATTATGCAAAAATTTCTGATATTCTTCATGTGGCGCAAAGATAAAGATTTGGATAATTATTAATGAATAATTAATGCCTAATAATTGAGCAATAAATTTTGAGCCTTTATTTTTATCTAATGAAGAATTTACTTTTTTTATCTGTAGCAATACTTGCCATTTCCTGCACCGCTCAAAAAAATTTTGATACACAGGCACATCGCGGAGGCAAAACGCTATATCCCGAGAACACCATAGCGGCGATGAAAAATGCCCTCAAAATGGGTATACAAACGCTGGAAATGGATTTGCAGATATCCAAGGACAGTCAGGTTATTGTATCGCACGACGCTTATTTTCATGGAGAATTTTCTACAAAACCTGACGGCACTCCTGTGAACAAAGAAGAAGCATTTGATTTGAAATATTATACAATGGATTATGATTCCATTAAAAAATATGATGTAGGTTTAAGGTTTTATCCAAACAATCCGGAACAGAAAAAACTGGCAGCGCAGGTGCCGCTACTCGGCAACCTGATTGAATCCTGTGAATCTTATGCCCAACAACTGAACCGTCCTGCGCCATTTTATAACATAGAAACCAAAACCAGACCTTTCTCGGATAATATACTTCATCCCGAACCGGAAAAGTTTGTAAGACTGATGATGAGTGTAATCAATCAGAGAAACATAGCCGACAGAGTCATCATTCAATCGTTCGACCCAAGAACACTGGAAATAATGCATCGAGATTATCCTCACATAAAAACGGCCCTACTCGTTGAAAAAGTGGACGATAAAAAAATTGCTCAGCAAAGAGCAAGATTTCAGCAGATTCCTGTGGAAAAATTTAAACTTTATCCCAATCATTTGAATGGAGTTAAAGGCGATTTGCAGTTTCTGAGTTTTGTACCGACCATTTACAGTCCTGCTCACGAACTGGTGACACCCGAACTCGTAAAAGAATGCCATAAACTCGGTATGAAAGTTATTCCCTGGACCGTAAACAGCAGACAAAGATTACAGGAATTAAAATCAATGGGAATTGATGGTGCGATAACAGACGACCCGAGGATATTTGAATAAAATATTAACTTGCTTTTTAATTTATCATATAAAATTTATATTTTTGGGTATGCCTGAAATTAGTAGATTTTACGGATTAATTATTTATATGTTTTTCAATGATCATAATCCACCACATTTTAAAGTAAAGTATGGTGATTTTGAAGCGAATATATTAATCAGTAACGGAACTATTTTAAATGGTGATTTGCCCATAAGTAAATTAAAGTTAGTAACGGCATGGGCTGAAATACATAAGAACAACTACAAAAAATGTGGGATTCAAAAGAATTTCAAAAGATTCAACCTTTGCAATAATGAGAAAAATAGTGAAAATAGCAACGAAAAAACCTTACCGATTGATTTGTCATTTCAATAATGGAGAAGTACGCATACTGAATGTAGAAACCATTGTTGACAAAAAACAAAAATATGCTGCCAAGATTTTTGATGAAGACGTTTTTGGTCAGGTTAAAGTAGGAGCTTTTGGCGAAATATTGTGGGAAAACATTGCAGAAATAAAAGATTATAATGGCGATATGATTATATGTGATTATGATATCAGCCCTGAATTGGCTTATGCCAAATCTATTCCTTATAATTCGGCAGCACTTTCTGCATTCTAAGATAAGGACCGTTTACACAAAACGCATTTCATTTCTTTTCTTTTTTCTTACTTTTCTAAATAATCATTATTTTTATATTTATTTAAACTCTTTTAGTGCAATGCTTGTTAAAACCTTTGGCAGCGCAGTTTACGGTGTAGAAGCCATCACCATTACCATTGAGGTTAATGTAAGTGATGGTCAAAATTATTTTATTGTTGGATTGCCTGATAATGCCGTAAAAGAAAGCCTGCAACGCATAGAAAGTGCTATCAAAAACAACGGTTATAAAATGCCGCGCACCAAACTGGTGGTCAATCTGGCTCCGGCTGACATCAAAAAAACAGGTTCCGCTTTTGATTTACCCATAGCAATGGGCGTGCTGGGCGCGAGCAATCAGCTGGATAATGTGGAAGAATTAGAGAAATACGTAATCATGGGTGAGTTGAGCCTCGATGGTTCTATTCAACCTATCAAAGGCGCTTTGCCCATAGCCATTCAGGCAAGAAAGGAAGCGTTCAAAGGATTGATAGTTCCCCTGCAAAACGCACGCGAAGCAGGAATGGTGAATCATCTGAAAGTTTACGGCGTTACGCACATCAACGAAATGATACAATTCTTTAACGATGAAAGTTCGTTAAAACCCGTAGAAGTCAACACCCGTCAGGAGTTTTACGATGCACAATATTTATTTGACATAGATTTTGCCGATGTAAAAGGTCAGGAAAATATTAAGCGGGCGCTGGAAATAGCCGCAGCGGGAAGCCACAACGCTATTTTGATTGGACCGCCCGGAGCTGGAAAAACCATGCTGGCAAAAAGGCTGCCTACCATACTTCCTCCCTTGACTTTGCAAGAAGCACTGGAGACAACTAAAATTCACAGTGTATCAGGAAAATTGCCGGAGAACAGCACACTGGTAAGCAAACGACCTTTCCGTTCGCCGCATCACACCATTTCAGATGTTGCACTCGTTGGCGGCGGCGGCATTCCGCAGCCGGGAGAGATTTCTCTGGCGCATAACGGTGTTTTGTTTTTAGATGAATTGCCCGAATTTAAACGTACCGTTTTGGAAGTAATGCGCCAGCCAATGGAAGAAAGAAAGGTTTCTATTTCACGGGCTAAAGTTACCATGGATTTTCCTGCCAATTTTATGCTACTGGCATCCATGAATCCCTGTCCATGCGGGTTTTACAATCATCCCGAAAAAGAATGTACCTGTCCGCCGGGAGCCGTTCAAAAATATCTGAACAAAATTTCAGGACCTTTACTCGACAGGATTGATTTACATGTTGAGGTCACACCTGTTGCTTTCAGCGAATTAAGCCGAAAAGAAGACGGAGAAAAATCTGAATCCATCAGGGAAAGGGTTATTCAGGCAAGAAATATTCAGACCGAAAGATATAAAGACATCCCCGGCATATATGCCAATGCACAAATGAGCTCTAAACATTTACAGGAGTATTGCCGTTTAGACCAAATCAGTGAAGCTGTTCTTAAAAAGGCAATGGAAAGACTTAACCTGAGTGCCAGAGCGTATGACCGAATTTTAAAAGTCAGTCGTACCATTGCAGATCTTGACAATCAGGAAAACATTAATGTGGAGCATGTTGCCGAAGCCATTCAGTTCAGAAGTCTGGACCGCGAAGGATGGGCAGGCTGATAAAAAAGCCTCGCAGTTTTAATTCCGCAAGGCTTTAGTAATTATAAAAAATAATATTTTATGCTGTAGCAGATGAAAATTCTTTGAACTCTTCAGAGAGATTTTCCAGCTCTTTTACTAAAGAATCATAGCTGTCTTTCAGCTTATTGTGGTTAGATTTTAATTCATCTGCACTGTGTGTTTCCGTATGGCTCGTGAGTTGATGTATATGGTTTTTAATATCTTTCTTCACATCATGAATATTCAGCAATTGTATATAAAACTGATTCTGAAAGTGTTCCAGATCGCTAAGTTTCTCTTTCGGCAATTCTCCCGATGCTATACCGAGAAGACTTTTCTGAGACTGTACATAAGTTTCGCGATAACTCACTAAAGAGTCTTTCCAGGATTTACTTTCAGATAATAGTTCTGAGATTTCTTCTTGCACCATGGTTTTAAAATTTAATAAAGTGAACAAATAGTAAAATCTATTAGCAAATTACAAAAATTCGTTTAAATAAAACGATAAAATATAAGTGTTAATCAGATTTTCCGTTGCTGATATAAAGTTATTATCCCCCGAAGAAAAAAACAAAATTTTTAATATGATTGATGTCATATTTACCCCGCAAAAAATTCTGTTCTTTTGTATGCTTCCTTCTGCTTCACCACACAATATAAAAAACTTAGCGGAACATAGAAAAATACTGTGTAATATTAACAGAATACATTATTTTTGCCGTCTTAAATTAAATTTTTTAAAACACAGACATGTCTTTAATTCAGAAAATTCAGGAAAAAGGAGCTTGGATTATTGTAATAGCGATTGCTTTGGCTTTGATTGCCTTTATTGCTATGGATTCTTTCAGCAGTGGCGGAGGTCTTTTTAGAAACACAACTACGTTAGCTACAGTAAACGGAGACGATTTAGAGGTAAAAGACTTTGAAGCAAGAGTAAATCAGATACAGGC
>JAEWWO010000069.1 GCA_023396345.1 Bacteroidota bacterium | reverse complement strand
CTTCTTTTATATGGTTTCTTGTAAATTTCATTTTTTATTAATAGTTGTTTTGTTTAAAATGTTTTTTAACGGTTATTAGATGAAATGTGATAATGAAGGTTTAATGGTTGAAAACAGATGTTCTCGTCATAGCCGAGACAGGGCTTGTACCGATAGCTATCGGTACGCTCGATAGGACAAATTCCCAGAGTCCTGTCATCCTCATTGTAAAAAGTTTCTTTTGTTGATAAAAATAGCAACTTCTACTTCAACCCATATCTTTTTCCTGCAAGTTCACTCAATCCATAGGTGATTAGTACAATGCTTATAGAGCTTGCAGGCATCAGAATGGCGGCAATCACAGGCGACAACATGCCCTGCACAGCAAAGTACAATCCGATAATATTATAAATGATGGAGAGAATAAAACTCATCACAATTATTTTTTTACCGTAACCCGTAAACTGAATAAACTTGTCGATATTGGAAAACTGCGAAGCATCTATAATAGCGTCAGAGGCAGGTGTGAAATTATTGTTGCCTTCTGTGATAGCCACACCTACATTACTTTGTTTTAATGCTCCGGCATCGTTCAAGCCATCGCCAATCATCATGGTGTGCCGTTGCTTATTGTTTTGCAGATGCGCAATGTATTCTAGTTTATCAGCCGGTTGCTGATTAAATAACAATTCTGTTTCTTTGCCCAGCATATTGCGCAGATTGGTTTCTTCGGCATTATTATCGCCGCTCAATACAGATATTTTAAACTTATCTTTCAGTGAAGACATCATTTGCTCAAACCCATATCTGTAGGCATTTTTCACCTGAAACTCACCGTATATTTTTTTATCAATTTTTACAAATACCGATGCATTGTTGTGCAGGGTTCTTTCCGTTCCTACGAAAGCAGCAGAACCGATTTTAATATGCTGCTCGTTTATCCATGCCTCAATGCCTTTGCCCACAACGTTTTTAAAATTCAATACCTCATTATCAGGCGGAATGTTCAGATATTTATAAATAGCATTGCTTAATGGGTGCGTTGAATTAGACAACAAACTGGAAACTGAAGTAAGCAATTCTTTTGGAATTTCTTTCCCATGATAACTTACCAGTACTTTTTTATTTTGCGTAAGCGTTCCGGTTTTATCAAAAACAATATGGTCTATTTTTGATATGTCCTCAATAACATCTGGATGGCGCAGATAGAATTTATTCTTACTGAGTATGCGTAAAATATTACCATTTGTAAAAGTAGAAGACAGCAGCAATGCACACGGACAGGCAACAATCAATATCGTAGTAAGTGCATTCCACATCAAATCTGTGCGATCGTTTTGATACCAGTAAACAGCAGCAATAGCAGCAATTAAGAAAACAATGTAAGTAAAATATTTACTGATGATTTGTACAAAACCGGTTTCTTTTTCTTTATTCTTAAACACATCTTTGTTCCATAAACTTGTAAGATAGCTCTGCGAAACTTCTTTCACTACCATCAATTCTATATTGCCATGCATTTGTTTACCTCCGGCATACACAATTTCGCCAATGTCCTTAAGTACGGGCAGACTTTCGCCGGTTACAAAACTGTAATCAATTTCAGCTTTTCCTTTAGATAAAATGCCGTCAACAGGAATTAGTTCTCCTGTATGGATTCTGATGATATCGTCGGGTTTTATATTACTTATTTCTGTAGGTACAAATTCTTTTTCTTTCAAGACATCTACGGCAATGGGGAAGAAAGATTTATAGTCTCGGTCGAAAGAAATAGACTGATAGGTCATGTCCTGCACGGTTCTTCCAATCAGCATAAAGAAAACCAATCCCGCCAGACTATCGAAATATCCGGGACCGGTTTGCATAATTACATCGTACAAACTTCTGCCAAAAGTAATGATGATTGCCAGCGCAATAGGTGCATCAATATTTAAGAATTTTGCCTTTAGTCCGCTCCAGGCATTTTCAAAAAATTCAGTTGCACAGTAGAAAACAATTGGCAGCGATAAAAATATTTTAAGAAAACTGAAGGTAAAACCAAACTCATCTTCCCATCGGCTTACAAAAGAAAAATAGTCCGGAAAGCTCAGTATCATTATGTTTCCGAAGCAAAAGCCTGCAACGCCAATTTTTATGGCACGGTTTCTTTTAATTTTTGAAACTTTTTTTGTGTCTACATCGCTCAGGCTTATATGTGGCTCGTAACCAATGGAAGTAAGGGTGATGACAACATCTTTAAGCGAAGTTTTGTTGTGGTCAAAAACAATGAATACTTCTTTTTTTGTAAAGTTTACACGAGAAGAAACAATGCCTTTGTTCATTTTATGCACATTCTCCAACAGCCATAAACAACTGCTGCAATGTACCTGAGGCAAATAAAAAGTTATATTGGTTTGTTTATCGTCTTTATAAGAAACAAGTTTGTGTATAATTTTTTCATCATCAAGATAATCGAACTTACCTTTTCTGATTTCTGTTTTTTGAGAGATGCCCGGATTATCGTTTAAATCATAGTAATCGCAGAGGTTGTTTTTATTCAGTATTTCATATACCATTTTACAACCTTTGCAACAAAAGTTTTTATTGTCAGAAACTATTTTAGTATTGATACATTCGTCGCCGCAATGATAACAGATAACTGAAGTAGACTGAGTTTTTTCCAAGTCGAATAATGATTTTTAAGAAATTAGTCAGCTTTGGTAATGTGTACAGGGCAGGCTCTTTGTGTTGACAATTTCTTTAAGAACAGCTGCCATCTGTTTTTCACATCTCTGAAAGTGCCGTTAAATATATTTATCAGCTCAAAAATAGCATGTTTTTCAGACATTTCAGCTGATTCGGCTAAGTTTTCTATCTGGCGGCAAAGCAAATATATTCTGTGTTCTTTTTGAGATATTAAACGCCCAATTTCTTCCGGATTCTGGTTGATGGGAAGTTTCTGTTCGTTGTTTATTTTATCCATTAAGCAGGGGAATACCAGTTTTCTTTCATAATAAGAAAGAGAGTTGAACTCTCTTTCAAGCTCCAGTACACTTTCTTTCAACTGATTGTGTTGTTTCCAGTCAGACACCTTTTGCAAATCATCAAAATGCTTTTCAATCATAGGGTATACATCGTGTACAATCTCTACAAATATGTCTTGTGTGGAAGAAACCTGAGTATCCATAACAATATAGTTTTATACAAAGTTTTTGTTTTTTGCAGGAAAAAACTATGATAATTATGGTGTGGTTTTATGATAAAAATCATTCAGCCGTATCAAAGATTGTGTTGATATACAACCTAATAAAGAAGATTTGCTGTTTTTGTTAGTTTATCAAGATTTACAATCTTAATTTTTTTACCCACCAGTTCCACAATTTTATCTGAATTAAATTCCGATAAAAGTCTGATGACACTTTCCGTAGAGGTGCCTACGAATGCTGCAATTTCTTCGCGGCTGAAAAGCACGTTCAGTGTGGCTTCATCTTCTTCGTACCCATAAGTAGCTATGAAGAAAAGCAAGGATTCAGCAAGTCTTTCTCTTACGTTTTTCTGTGAAAGAGAAACGATGATATTTTCTGCTTTTTTAAGATCATCGCTGATTTTTTTGAAAACAGCTCTTGATAAATCAGGATTTTTATAGTATATATTTAGGAAAGTACTTTTATTAATAATGCAGATAGCACTGTCTTCCATTGCTACGGCATTGCAATGATATCTGTCCTGCGAAATAAGTGCACGATACCCAAAGATGTCACCTGTTTTGGCAAAACGTAAAATTTGTTCTTTCCCGTCTAAGCCTATGGACGCAATTTTTATTTTACCGTGGCTCACGCAAAAAAGTCCGAAAGGAATGCCATTTTCAGAAAAAATAACCTGTCCTTTTTTGTAATTCGTACAAGATTTATTCTCGTTAATACTTTCGAGTTCTTCTTCAGTTAAGCCTGCAAAAACAGTATCTCTTTGTGGAATACAATTGATGCAGTTATTATCGCAGTAGTGTGGTGTATCTTTCATTAAATCTCAAAGCTTAAAAATCGCTGATTGCAAATTTAGAGATAATTTTCTACAAAAGTAAAATAGATTCAATAAAATAAAATTCTGCATGCACAATATTATTATTTTTGAAAAGTTATACAAACATCTATGCTTCTGCGAATTGTAATATTACTATTTATAACACTTGTTTCGGTGCAAATGCATGCACAGGAAACATCTACGCTTCGCAGCAAAAAAATCAGTTCATCGGGCAGCGTCACTTTAGATACTATGTCGGTTGTTCCGGGCAGTGTTTTTATAGCAGAGGCTGATTCTTCGTTCTTTCATTTTGATTATATCAATGCTCAACTTCTATGGACTAAGCAGGTTGCGGCGGATAGCGTATTTATCAGGTACAGAGTAATGCCCAGATTGAATAAACTTGCCCAACGGTTTGATTATAATGATTATATAGATGTGCGTTTTCCCAGAGAGCGTGTGCTGGCAGAACCCGTGAATCGGTCGTTGTTGCAATTTGGTGATATTAATTACAACGGAAGCTTCGGCAGAAGTCTGAGCGTGGGGAACAATCAGGATTTGATATTCAACTCACAATTTAATTTACAAATGAGTGGTTATCTGGGCGATAGTATTCGTCTGGAAGCAGCGTTAACGGATAATAATTTGCCTATTCAGCCGGATGGAAGCACGCAAATGCTCAATGATTTTGATCTTATATTCCTGCAATTTTCAGGAAAAAAATGGCAGGTGAGTCTGGGAGATATTGATTTAAAAGAAGAAGAACAGTATTTTATGCGTTTTTATAAGAGGCTGGAAGGCATATCGTACAGACAATTGTTTAATATTAATAGCAAAACTACAAACAGTTCTGTAATCAATGCTTCTATTGCAAAAGGTAAATTCGCCAGAAATGTTTTACAGGTTGCCGAAGGCAATCAGGGACCGTACAAGCTCTTTGGCAATAACAATGAAATGTATATAGTCATACTCGCCGGAACGGAAAGAGTTTTTATTGACGGACAATTGATGAGCAGGGGTGAAGATCAGGATTATGTGATTGATTATAATCTGGCGCAGATAAGTTTTACACCCAGACAAATGG
>JAEWWO010000394.1 GCA_023396345.1 Bacteroidota bacterium | reverse complement strand
ATTGTACTGCGAAGCGCATCCCTGCTTCGCATTTTTTATGTATTGACTTTGGGCAGCGTGCTGTAGTTTGATAAAGCTTAATGCCGGACAGCATCTCCGTTACCCTACTCAAAAAAGCATGGGATTGCCATGCTTTTCTTTTTAATCATAACTATCCGGATGACAAGCAACCGAAAATATGTATCCGAGCCCATTATTAAAAACCACAATCATCCAAGCCTGGCGTAAGTATGCCGGCCCATCTCTTGTTTCATATGAAATCTATAGTACCATTGTTAAACTTTTATATCTTAATAGTTGCTTCCTTAGTAGCCCGGATTCTGTTTAAGAGCAGGATTTACGGCGATTTGCTGACTTGGGAAGGCATAAACCAACTCTTTCGGCTTGCCCGACTCTGGCTTAGTCTCCCAGCTGCCCAAAAATTTATTGTATCTGATAAGGTCTTGTCTTCTCCAACCTTCCCAGTACAATTCGCGTCCTCTTTCGTCTAATAAATTGTCTAAGGTAAGAGATAGCAATGCTGCAGCACCCCTGTTATTTCTAATACCATTCACAATAGCCAATGCCTCGGCAGCGGTACCCGCACCGCCCCTAAGGATAGCTTCTGCTTTCATCAGTAATACATCAGCATAGCGGTATATCACCCAATCATTATTTTTTTGACCTGCTTTTGAAGCATAATCATATGCATATTTCAAAACTCTAATACCTGCCGTTTCTAAAGTGCTTCCAGATGTTCTCAAAGTAATTTCCGGAGTGAAACTAAGGGTTTGCGTTGACGGGTTTCTGGCCATAAGCGGCGCTCCTGTTGTTAAGTTGTATTGCTGTCCGACTAAAAAACCGACTGTCTTATTTTTCGCAGGATTTGGTTTATCGAAGCCTGTATAACGGTAGTCAAACCCAAGCCTTTCGTCGCCGGCACTGAATTTATTGTAGAAGGCGCTTAAAGTGGCCCAACCATTCCAGCCTCCGGGATTCATATTGTAATGCGCAATTGTGTTGTAGGTATTTCCCACACTTCCTCCCCGTACACCTTCTTTATTATAGAGTGTAAAGATATTTTCGGTAGATTTCTCGTCGTTGTCTGGGGCAAAGTTATCAAAATACTTTCCCGGCAGAGAGATGGTGTATCCGGTAATTTGGTTTGCTAATTCAATCACTTTGTTCATGTCATCCGGTAGAAAACTTGGAGACTCACGGTTTAAAAAAGCTCCCCGGTTCAAGTATACTTTCATCAAAAGCACTCTTGCTGCGTTTTGACTTGCTACAAATGCAGGGACGCCTGATGGCAGGTCAGGCATTATCTCGTTCACTTCTTTTATTATAAAATCCAAGCCCTCTTTAGCCTCTAAGATTATAGGATCTAGTTTGAAGTTTATAAGGTCTTCGCGGTAAATAGCCTTTCCCCAAAGGTCCACCATATCAAAGAGTGCTAATGCACGAATAAATCTTGCTTCCGCTGCCTGCTGCTTTGTTGGATTGTTTCTTAAAACGTTGGATGATTGGAATACTGCTGCTCCAAAAGAATTAAAACAACCACTTAAATAATCATTATCTGCATTCCACGTATGCAGATGTATTGCGCGGTGTCTTCCGTTATCGTCCCAATCGCCACCTCTTGTTGGCGCAATAGCTTCATCTGATGAAAGCTCTTGCAAACTCCAGCGGCTTCCCTGCTGATAGGGGCTGTTCAACATATTGTATGCTGTCACTAATAATTCTGCTGCAGCAATATCATCGCCTTCTTCCAGGTTGCTTCGAAACTCTTCATTGAGTTTGGTGCATGAAAAAAATAAAAGAAAAATCAGCAAATAGCTATATAAGTTTATATATTTCATAAATTCAGTCTTTATCGGTTAAAGAGAAAAATTAATTCCAAGTAAAAAAGTTCTTGCTGAAGGGTATGGAATGTATTCTATACCCAAAGATGGAATACCATTTGTTTCACCATTCGTATTAACTTCAGGATCAAAACCACGGTATTTGGTGAAAACCAACAGGTTTTGGCCTGTAAGCGATATGCTTAAATTCTTAATAGCTCCGTTAGCAATATTACCAACATTATAGCTGAGCGTAGCATTTGCCAGTTTTAAGTAATCGCCTTTTTCCAAATAACGCGTTGATGGCGCAGCCGAATTAGAGGTAGACTCTTTTAGTTCGGGTTTAAAGTAAACGGGAGATATATTTTTGCCAGAGAGATTGTTGATGCCTAGTACCGTCGCTAAAGTGTTATTGAATAAATAATGCCCGAATGCACCATTCATGTTAATCTGCGCAGCAAATTTTTTATACGAAGCCTGTGTTGAAATACCCAGCAATGTTTTGGGATTGGGGCTATGAATGTAGAATTTATTTTGCGCAGGATCAACATCCGAACCTGAATGGCCGTCTTTACTCAGATACATGCTTCTACCGTTTGCAGGATCTATTCCTTCAAATATGGCGAGATACCAAACATTAAGCGGGTGCCCGCTAACCATACGCTGACCTACTACATTTGAAAACCCCTGGCCTCGCAGAACAGCTGTTTCATAAAACCCCGGCAACCCGGTTACGTTATTCTCAAGAAATGTAGCATTAGCTGCAAGGTTCCATCTCCATATATTGTTTCTGATTATATCTCCGCTAACAATTATCTCAATGCCTTTGTTGACTACTTCACCATCAAGGTTTACCCAAATTTTGCCGGCAGGGGCGGGTTGTGCAATAGTCCTTTCAAATAAAGCATCTTTTGTTGTTTTATAAAAATAGTCAATTGAACCTGTGATCCTGTTATTTAACATCGCGAAATCAATACCTGCATTCAAGGTAGCAGATGTTTCCCATTTGAGATCGGGGTTTCCAAAATTTGTTTGTTCCTGGCTTTGCATCCCAAATACATACCGGTTTCTGGAAGCTCCTGAAGGAAATTCGCTATTCCCGGTTTGTCCGTATCCCAAGCGTAATTTCAGAATGTCCAGAAATGTTTCTCTGAGAAATTCTTCATTAGATATGTTCCAGGCGAAAGCTAAAGAAGGAAAATTTGCATATTTATTGTTTTCACCAAACTTTGTGGATCCGTCTCTCCGTATTGTACCAGTTAATAGGTATTTGTCTTTGTAATTGAAACCCAAACGTAGAAAAACAGATTGCAATTCATTTACAGGCGACCGCTCTGAATTAATATTACGGTTTGAAGCCACCGAGTACCCCAGATAGTCATAGAAATCAATTCCCTTATTGGTAAAACCAGAGCCCGATTGGGAATTCCAGCGTGAATCATAACTTAAATATTCGTACCCTGCCACTGCATTCAGGTTCAAGTCATTTGTCAGATCTTTATTGACGTTTAAGGTATGTGTAATTTGCTGATCGGTATTGGTATTATTATTAATAAATGCCATTCCTTTCTCATTATGCGTAGGATTTATCTGCAACCTGTCGTACATGCCTGTACGCAGCCCCGTTTGCCGGGTTAAACTGTAAGCCAGGCGATACTGTAGCCAGTCAGTGATTTTATAGGATGGTGCTATATTAGCAATGATGGTGTTAACGTTAGTCTTATCTTTGAAAGCTTCCAAAGAAGTAAGAGGATTAATGATTGTAGGGCTAACCCAGGTAAGTTTCCCATTTTCATCTTTCAAAGCCCTGGTCGGGTTCCAGTTCAATGCCTGTGATACCACGTTACCTTCAAAACCTACTGCCACATCAATGGGAGCTACTCTTTCACGCGTTTGTGTAAAGAAGAGGTCCACATCCAGCCCCAGACGCTTGCTTTCAAGAAATTTAAAGCTTGAACTTAAGTTTGCTGTTAGCTTGTTGAGCTCGCTGGTTTTGATAATACCTTCCTGGTTCAAATAACCCAGGGATAGCCGGTATCTGCCACGATCTGTGCCTCCGGTAATAGCTAAGCTGTGATTATGGATCATTGCGGTTCTTAATATTTCACTAAAAGCATCCACATCACTACCAAAATCTGCACTAGTTGTCTCACCGGGAGTATACGTTTTTAAAGCTTCTCTAAACTGTGAGGCTGACAATACTTCCGGCTTCCTTAGCAAATTGGATATTCCTACAGACGAATTAATATTAAACGTGGGTTCTCCACTTGCACCTCTTTTGGTGTTAATAATAACCACTCCATTTGCCCCGCGCGAGCCGTAAATAGCCGTAGCAGAGGCGTCTTTGAGAATATCTATGCTGGCGATATCATTGGGATTAAGATAGTCCAACGGATTTCCTCCGTCAGATCCAAATCCTCCGGAACCTCCCGGACGCGCTGATTTTCCGGATAAAGCTATACCATCAAGCACAAATAATGGATTATTACTGGCTCTTATTGAAGAGTTTCCACGTATGCGTACAGTAGTAGAGCCCCCTGGCTGCCCTGTATTATTAATAACCATTACACCAGGTGTTTTACCCTGGATAAGCTGGTCCGGGGCCACGTTTATGCCTTGATTAAAGTCTTTGGACTGCAACGTTACAATAGAGCCTGTAACATCTTTCTTTCTTACAGTTCCGTATCCCACAACTACCACATCGCCCAGGCTTTCATCATCTGATTTCAAGCTTACAATAATGGTGTTGGGAGCATTTGCTTTCAAGGTATAGCCGGAAATACTTCTTTTTTCGTAGCCGACTGCACTGAAGTCAAAATTATACTGGCCGTCAACAGGCAGGTTACTGATGGTGAAATTTCCGGCCGAATCTGCAACAGCCTGGTACGTTTGCTGTGTATTCATGTTTTTTGCAGATACAGTTACAAAACCCACAGGGTTGCCTATTTCGTCAGAAATCATACCTTTAACTGCTGCATTTCTTTCCTGTGCAAATACGCCGACGGTACTGGTTAATAATACTACATACAGTATTATAAAATGAAGGTATTTTTTTAGCATATTTATTAACTTAAATTTATGTGAATATGCCATAAAAACGTACGCAAGTAAGCTTATCCCCTAATCTGCAATCAACTGTTTTTTTATAATATATTTATTGCTATCTACTTTGCTGATTTCCAGTCCGTTAAGAGATGAAATATTTTTCAGGATTTTTTCAATGGGTTGCGTGTTATCCACAGACATATAGATATTTATGGAAGATATGTTAGTGGGATAATTGATTTCCACATCATACAATTTCGATAGTTCATTGATAACTGTCTTAAGTTTTTCATTCTCAAATTTAAGATAGGAAGGGCCTGCTTTTAAACTTGCTGTTGTATTTTTTACAACCCTGTTCTTCTGTATGATTTCGTTACTCTCTTCTGTACCCCCGGCGATGCGTGTAATTTCATTTTCCACTGCTTTACCTGCAGCTATCTTATATCCAGGCTGCAATAATGTTTCAAAGATATTCTTTTCTGTATTAAAAGCTGTTCTGTCGCCCGGCTTTAAAAAGGTTTGTACTTTTTCATTTTCAATATTTTTTACAACCACTTTGCCTTCAAATAAAATAACGGCTGTATTTTTTTTTAAGCCGTTAACTTCAAACCTTGTACCTAATGCATGGGTAGCTATTTTTCCGCAAAATACAGTAAAAGGCCTTTCTTTATCATGAGCTACATCAAACTCTGCCTTACCCTGCAGGTAAATGTCACGTTTGGCAACATTGTATTCTGTATGGTATTTTATTTCACTGCCCGGTGATAATAAAACTAAAGTTCCATCCGGCATGTTTATCCGTTGCAGCGACTTGGTGGTATTTATATGCCTCTTTGTTGCTAAGGCCTCCTTGGATTTGACAACAGGCATTTCGGGTAAAGCTGTTTCTGCATAAAAGAGTTTGATGCCCAAAAACAGAACAATTATTGCCGCAGCTGCTCCAGCCCACTTTAAGATTGTGTGTACCTTTGTTTTCTTCTGTGATATAGAAAAATGGATTGCATCGTACATTTCACCGGAAATATCTTCAGTAATACGCCCGGTATTTTCCCGGAGATATTCTCTCCATTCTTCGGTAGTAAAATAGCGCTCCAATTCCAGTGGATAGTCCCTGAAATAGCGGCGCAAATAGCGGCTTTCAGCCGGGTTGCATTGCCCCTGAAGATATTTATCTACCAATTCCCTGTTCATCGTACAAGCTATACCGTGCTTAAAAGCAAAATTAAACTAAAAAAGGGTTTAATAAATTTTAATGCAAGGCTGATATGGTTCTCCACTGTTTTAGGAGATATGGAAAGCATCTGCGCAATCTCTTGGTGGCTATAATTGTTTATCCTGCTGAGGTAGAAAACGCGTTGGCGCATTGGAGGCATTAAGCCTATCAACCGCTCTAATTTGTTACGCGTATCATTGTAAAATATAGCTTCCTCCGGATCTTCTGCTTGAGCATTGGAGCCACAGAGGTTTTCAACGTAATAGCTCGACTGTACTTTGCGCAACTCATCTATCAGGGTGGTCCGCGCGATCCTGAATAATTGATAAGAAATGTCTACATGCTCTTTAAGATTGTGCCTGTAATTCCATAACTTAATGAAGGTGAGCTGCACTACTTCCTTGGAACAGTAAACAGATTTAGTTTTATCAAAAACATAATTATAAACTGCGTGCCTGTACTCGTCAAAAACAGACTTTAATGCTTTTTCATCGCCAGCTTTCAGATTTGCAATTATACACATTTGGAATATTTTATTAAGATTGTCCTGCTCTAAATAACCGTTAAGCAATTGTAAATATAGGATTTTTTAATTAGTATAATTTTTTAACATTATCAAAAAAAATAAAACCACTGCCGCGTTTACAGAAAAACCTGCCGACTGACAGGTTTTTTCTGTAAACATAGATAAAAAACTATTTCCCGTACACCAAGCCTATCGTTCCTCCGCTGCCATTGGGAGCGTTGATTTGTACGATTTGGTTATTGTCCCGGAAAGATACATCTAATAATATCCTCTCCTCGCCATTAACCTCATAATATTTTCCGCCGGCGTTTACCCATGCTGCTTTTGAAGTGTTTTCCTCACATCCGCCGTCATCTTTTGGTACACTAGTATACATGGTAAACTCCTTGGCATTTACATTCAGGGTAGAATTTTTAAAACATGCAGCATTACTTACATCAGTGGACTGACCATTTACAATCAGGGCTTTCATTTTCCAACTTCCTATTAGTGGATCGGTGGAGTTGTTTTGTACATCTTCTTTCTTACAGGCAAGCAAAAATACTGTCAGCGCTATTGTCAGCAACAACAATCTGGTAAATAAAGTCTTTGCAGGATTCATAATTTTTTTATTTTATAAATGAATAATTAATTATCAGCGCAAAATTATTTCAATGTGTCTCTTAAGTCAATCCGCTATAACAAGGGATTTCTTATACCTATTTTAGGGGAATTGGGGGCTGGCTTTATTCTGCCGGTGGCTTCCAGCCAAATCAATCCTATACTATAAAAACAGGAGAAAAAAATCCTTCTTAACAGGGATTGTCAGCCGCATAGAAGAATGATACTTTTGTATCAGTTCAGATTATCATCACTCATTTAAAAAAATATTCTTATGAAAACATTCATCATTACTTTTATCGGTTTCTTTATCCTGGGCATAACACAGCTACATGCGCAGAATTTCTTAGATAAGCTCGACAGAACGCTTAAAAAAATTGACAAAGCAGCCAACACCGCCGACCGCGCTGCAGGTACAGGCAGTAAAGTCATGGGGCTTATGGGAAAGAAAAAGAATGCCAACGGCGCCAATGCTGAAGCACACAAAGTGATAGCAATAGAAGGCATAGACATGGTCTCCTTAAAATCGCTCAACCAAAGCATACAAAATGCACAAGGAGTTGCGGCCACCAAAATGAAGTACGGGGCTGCGGGTTCTTCTATTGTGGTGGATCATACAGGTACTACAGACCAGTTGCTGCAAATCATCCAGCCCCTATCCAACGGTATTCTCGCGGACAAAAATATCACCGGCCTGGAAGATGGCACAATATCCGTTAAGGTAAAGAAATAGGTTATTTACCATTACAATTAAAAAATGCGAAGCTTGAACTGCTTCGCATTTTTTGGTATAGATATTAGATTTATAACCATCAGTCTAATACTTTAATACTTGCTGCTGTAAACCTTGATCGCATTTCAGGTTGGGTAATAGCATCTATTTCCGATTGTGGCTTCTTGGCATCTTCAGCAAAATGTTTCAATTCTTTTACGCTCATCATTTGTTTATAGGCTTCTCCTGTCAGCAATACCTCTTTGCCGCGAATATCTTTGGGAACAAAAAATCCGTAATCCTTCATTTTTACAAAAATCTGTTCGCCATTTTCGAGGTCAACGTTCATCCAACAGCCTTTGTTCTCGCATACGTTGGTTACCCTCCCTTTAACCTGCATAGCAACAGGCTTATCATTCGTTACTGTTTTATTGAATTGCGCAGCAGTTACCATTTGCGCTTTAGCTGATTTATTTCCATAAATAGCTCCCTGTACAGCAGGATTGATATTTTTTGCTTCCTGCGCATTTACGTTGAAGCATAATGCTAAAATAAATAGCGATGATAATATAGTATGTTTCATGTGTGTATATTTAATTGTTTTTCAGTTGCCACATGGAATAACCATTTTTTTAGATTCAATATTCATTCATGGTTGGTATAGATTCTTAATCTTTATGGTTATTTTCATGTGTTAATATTTAATTTTTTCTGTTTGCCACACGGAATAGCCAAAACCTTAATTCTCTATTATCATTCTCGGTTGGTATAGATTCTTAATCTTTATGGTTATTTCATGTGTTAATATTTAATTTTGTTTTTACCTGCCGGGATTGTATAAACTTACCAGAAACTTTATTTTATACACAAATATAATTTCTAGTACGTAAATCAATTAATAATTTTTTTTGAATCAGGCATATCGATTGAAATATTTTTATAGGCTCTTATATCTATTATCTCTTTACAAAAGCTATACTCATTTTTATCATTGCTTGATACAATCACTACTTTATGTTTGGTGTGTTGCTCTATCAAAGCGTTGTAAAGCGCATAGCCCTCTGCATCTAAATTCGTACACGGTTCGTCGAGCAATAACACCGGCGTATCGGCAAATATAGCTTGTGCCAGTTTTACTCTTTGCTTCATTCCACTGCTGAAATATCTTATCTGTTTGTTTGCAGCAGACAACAATCCAACTTCCTGTAATATTTCTTTTATAGTAACGCCTTCTTTTATTTTCTTAAAAGAAAAATGAAATTCTAAAAACTCTGTGGCGGTCATTTCTTCAATTACTTCAAGGTAAGGCGCTACTATGGAAATTGCATTGTAAACATGTTCAGGCTTTATTGTTTGTGCCTGATTATAATACACACACTTTCCTTCTTTTAAATCCTGCGCTCCGGCAATACATTGCAGCAGCGTGCTTTTTCCGGAACCGTTATTTCCTGTGATAGCATAGCTTTTGCCTTCCGTAAAACGATAATCTACTC
>JAEWWO010000371.1 GCA_023396345.1 Bacteroidota bacterium | reverse complement strand
ATATTGGTTCCTCCCCAGTTGGAATTTATTAACCCTATGGGTATGTCGGTTTCTGCGTAAATTTTTCTGGCAAAATAATATCCCACTGCCGTAAATTCAGCGATGTTTTCAGGGGTTGCTATCTTCCATGATGTGGGTTGTATATCTTTTAAAGGCTCTAAACTGATTTCTTTATGAATTGATATTTGCCTGATGTTGTAGAGATCCGCTTCTTTCATTTCTTTTTCTGCATTTTCTACAGATGCCATCTTCCATTCCATATTTGACTGTCCTGAACACACCCAAACATCACCCATTAAAATGTCTTTTAAGATGCGTGTAGTTTTTCCTGTAACTTTCATTTCATAAGGACCGCCAGCCTTTTCAGGATTTAATACTACTTTCCAGTCTCCATTATTATCGGTAACAACTGTTTTATTTTGACCTTTAAAAGAAACAGTAACTTTTTCACTTACGGATCCGGTACCCCAAACCACAATTGGTTGATTACGCTGAAGAACCATATGATCAGAAAAATAATTGGATAACTTTATTTGCGCACTTACAGAATAAACTGTGAAAAAAAGAACGCTAAGAAAAATATATCTTTTCATTATATAACTCCTAATAAAAATATTTAATTAAGAAATATTAATTGCTAAAATTAAAGATTATATAGAATATCCTTTATTTCATATATCAATATTTTTTCCTGTTTGCTCCCGATGGTTATAATTCTGTATTTTTAAATTTATATTACCTTTCCCGGTTGGGCATGCTCTTCAATCTTAATGGTATTCTATGTAATCTTGTACTTTTTCAAATATTCAAAACCCTTTCTTTAATTTTTCATTCTTACGACACGAATATTATCAATTGCAAAATGCATAGCTGCTGTTCCAGAATTTTCTGTTTGTGTCCTAATCAACATATTATTAAATTCTCCATTTTCATTAAATAGGTCTGATAATTTAGAGACAGGAGTTCCTTTGGGGTCAGGAGGATAATGGTCATTTCCTTTTAATACGGTTTTAAACTCTTTTAGAGGAATTGTGAAAGTAATCCATTTATTTTCTGTATTAAAAACCCCTGAACTATAATATAACCAAGGTTGGAATGAGTAGCCATATTTTTGATTAAAGCTAATTCTGAACAATAAATTTTTATCCCATGTTGTTTTTGTATTAATTTCAAACTTTAAGGCAAAATTATTTAAAGTATCTACATTATTTATGGCTGCAATTGCAGAATTGTCCAAAACTTTAAACCACGTTTTGTTGTAAGTACCAAATACAGCACCTCTTCCTGCATTCCACCATTGCTTATCCCAAGATCCCAATGGCAACAATGAACTACGATAATATTTTCCTGTATTTTCAGGGAACAATGATTCATTGTCTGTAATATCTGTGCCTCCTTGTATGTAATAGCTAATATTATCAAAATTGCTAATTATACCAATTCCTTCTTTTTTATTAAAAAGTATATCAGTTGTGTCATTCCCATACTGTGATTGTAATACAACTCTCCCTTCAACATTTCTTATTCCTTTGGGAACTGTAATGCGAAGTTGAGTACCTGTTTCATTTACGGTAATTTCTTTAGTTGTTGAGCTATCAGGGAATTTTACTTCTTTTACAGAATAAAAATACCGTCCTTTAATTATTAGTACAGAACCCGGAGCGGGGTTTTCATTTACAACTGAATCAATAGAAGGAGGTGGTGGCTCTACAGGAAAATTGTAGACGGCTTCACCGTTTGGCGTTATTACTGTAATGGTATTAGGAACATCAGGAAAACGATCGGGGGTAGGTGTCGTTTGAGGAATATCTACCCATATATGTGAATCTGTATTAAATGCTGCATTAAAATATGCCGAATATCCATTGAATAAAACTTGTTTGGCATTTGATAAATTTATACCTTCAATTACTATACTCATACCTGGTCTGGCCTTGGTTACAAGGCTGTCGGCTTTTGCTGCATCCGGCATTCGCACTCTAGTAATAACAGGCGCTGCGCCTGCATTCGAGTCTTTTTTACATGAATACAACGATATGATACTCATCATAGATAAGGATGCTATGATAAAATAAGTAATTACTCTCATTTCTTTATTTATATTTATAAACATGTTTATAATTTTTAATTTTTTAATTTCAGTTTTGTGGTTCATAAGGTACAGCAGGCTGTAATAAACTTGGAGCTTTTATAATTTCAGCATCGGGTATACCTAAATAGAAATTACTTCTATTCACTATAACAAAATCATCTTGGTCTTGCCTTTCTCTATCAATTACGTCCCAGGAAACAGGATTATCTATATTAGGACGGGGTATTACCCAATAATATCCTCGATTCATTTCACTCAGCATTGTATAAGCTTTTTGAGGATTATAATAATGAAGTCTGGAAAAATCAAATGCGGAAATATTTTCCATTGCAAACTCCAAGATTCTTTCTTTATATATATCATACCATGTTATAATTGTCTTAGAAGGCAATCCCGCTCTGTTACGAATTTTATTTACAGCATCTAACGCCTCAGTATTAGTAGTAGATTCAGCATTTCCTAATATAGCTTCTGCCAAGGTTAAATATACTTCAGAAAAACGCATTAGGTATGTATTGATTTCAGTACCCATGTACTTAACTTTTCCATCATTGTCTTCAGGACGACCTACAACATATTTTTTTACCCAGGCAAATTCTCCTCCTTGATTTGAGCCACTAAGAGTATAACTATTATTGGCTGCATAGGGAACTTTTAGGTATGATCGAATATTTCCACTTACATCATGATGGATATAATTATAAACATCTCCAGGAAACATGAAGGTTGCCCTTCTTCTTTTGTCTAATGCATAATCTTCATATAATTGCAACGTATTAAATCCCGCTCCTATTTGACTTCCCCAGCCATCTCCTACTCCTGTTATAGTACCACTAAATGCCAGGTAAGATTGTGTGGCATTTTGAGTTCCCCAGCCTCCATTAAATACCCATTGTAATGCCAAAATGCTTTCTGAATTATTATTATTTTTGGTTTTGAATAATTCTTCATAGTCGTTTAATAATTTAAAGGGACCGTTTTCTATAACACTTCTGCAATAATATGCAGCACTATCAAGGTCACTTTGCCTTCTCGTACCATCACCCGGCATGCCCACTCCGGCATGAGTTAAAAACATTCTTGCGAGCATTGCCTGTCCTGCGTATTTATTTAATCTGCCGGGGTTTAAAGAAGTCTCATTTAGATTGTTAGCTGCATATCTCATGTCATTCATAATTAAATCCCACACGCTTTCAATAGTGTTTCTTCTTTTTGTGGTATCTGTTAATAATGTAAGATTATTTTCCAAAACAGGTACTTCTCCCCAAAGTTGAACAAGCATAGAATATGCAAGGCCTCTCATAAATCTAGCTTCAGCTATCGCATTGTCTTTATCTCTCTCTGCAACAGATGCTGGTGTGTATCTTTTTACATTTTCAATTATTAAATTGGCTTGGCCTACTACATTGTAAAAAGAAGACCACGCATCTGCCAAATCTGCATTTGCAGTAGAAACATTAAAATTTTTGAATGCATTTGCATTCCAAAATAAAGTGTTTGCTCTTTGCTCAATACTTTGTATTGCTTTAAAATTGTAAGATAACCATACAGCATTATACAAAGGTGTGGTTGCATTGAGTAGTTGTTCTTTGTTTTGGTAATATCCTGCATCTGTAAGATTATCCAACGGAGTTCTGTTTAAAAAATCTTTTCCACAAGAAAGGAAACCTAAACAAAAGGATAAGAATAAAAAAATGATTTTTATATTTTTCATGACGATTATTTTATATTTTATAAAGTAATTCCTAGGTTAAAATTATAACTACGCACTTGAGGATATTGTCCTACATCTACTCCAAATGTTCTTCTATTTACATCTGATTGATTTCCGATATCTATGCCTACTTCCGGATCATAACCACTGTATTTGGTGAATGTGTACAAATTTTGGATACCAAAACCTAGTCTGACGTTATTTATAAACTTTATTCTACTTAAAACGTGCGCAGGAATTTGATAAGTTAAGGTTAAATTTTTTATTCTTATATAAGATGCATCTTCTACAAATCTGTCGCTTGCTCTTTCCCAGTTCCCATTTGCTCCTTCAATCCTGGCAATTGTAGCATCGGGATTCAATAAATATGGCTGACCGGATGCGTCATAACCAATTCTTGCATATCCATCATAGCTTTCCTGTAAAACATTATAATAAAGGAATACTCTCCAAGGGTCTAGATAACTATATTTGAAAGCATTATACACTTGATTTCCCTGGCTTCCGATAATTAAGAGGCTTAAAGATAGCCCTTTCCATGAAAAATCATTGGCAAACCCAAAAGTAAACTTGGGATAAGGATTTCCTATATACGTCATATCTTCTGGAGTAATAAGAGAGTCCCCATTTAGATCAATATATTTATAATCTCCAGGAAATACCCCATTGTAACCAAATGGCAGGCGCTCATTTGTAGTACCAATTCTTGGCACAGCACTCTTCATAATTTCTTCATATGTTTTAAAAATACCGTCGGATTTATATCCCCAAAACTGCCAGGCTTCTTTCCCTATTGCTGAGCGCTGAATAAATCCACCACCCGCTTTCCAATTCACCATATCTACAACACTGGTTTCTTGATAAAATTTATTAATTCTGGTTTTGTTATGAGAAATATTGAAGTTGGACGTCCACAAAAAATTATTTTTGTCAATGTTTATTGTTTTTATTGTTATGCCCCATCCTTTATTTTGCAATGCACCTAAATTTACAATTGGTGGCAGAATAGCTCCTGCGCCCGATGTTCCCATATATAATGGTAAAGGGTTTGGCATTAATAAATTATCCGTTTTTCTTATGTAAAAATCTCCTTCAATAGTCAATCTGTCTTTCCAAATACCTAGATTGAAGCCGAAATTATTAGTATAAGTAGTTTCCCATTGTAAATTTGGATTTTTATACCTATTCACAAGAAAACCGTTACCCCATGGAGATGCTACAGGCCTTAATGAAGCATATACACCTGCAATACTTCCTTGATTTCCTGTTAAACCGGTTTCAAATCTTAATTTTAAAGTACTTATTATCGTTTTTCTATCTTTTAAAAATGATTCCTGATCAATTCTCCATGCAACAGAGCCGGAAGGAAAATAACCCCATCTGTTATTTTCACCAAAATTTACTGAACCATCTCCTCTGTAAGTAAACGTTGCCAGATACTTATTTTTATATCCATAACTTAACCTTCCTAAATAAGATTCTTGTGCCCATGCTCCTTTATAACCTCCTACAACTTGCCCAATATCGTCGCCAAGATTAATTCCAGGAATTCCCCCTCCAGGAAGTTCATTAAGCGGGAAACCAATTCTGGTACCATTTAATCCTTCATACCTGCTTTCCTGAGCTTCATGAGAAGCCATTATGGTAATGTCATGATCTTTTCTTAAAGTAGTATTATATTCTAACAATTGATTCCAGTTATAATAGTAATTGGTACCAGAACCTTGAATAAGCGTTGCCTTATCTACATAAGAAACACCAATGTGATAAGTAGGAGTAAAATCTATAGTATTTGAATTACTATAACTTACATTTAAACTTGTTCTAAATTGTAACCCTTTCAATAAGAAAAATGTTGCATTTACTCCACCATTAAAGTTGTTTCTTTTTTGAGTATTTGTCATGAGATCTGCCTTAGCAAAGGGATTAAGTTGATCTGCCCTGTTGCCTCCTTCCAAAGTGGAAAATCCTCCGTATGTTCCATCCGGATTCCTTACAGGAATATATGGCGGGAGTGAAAAGGCGTATCTTATCACATCTCTAACTGTTGTATTTACGTTATCATTTGTCTGATTGGCGTTAAAGTTAACTCCTAATTTTAGCCAACTTTTCGTTTTATTATCCAAATTTAGTCTTACACCTGTTCTATTGAAGTCAGAACCAAGTACTACACCTTGCTGATCAAATCTTTCAGCACTTAAATAAAATGTAGTATTTTCATTTCCACCGGAAAATGACAACTGATGTTTTTGTAATGGTGCTTTTCTAAAAATGGCTTGTTGCCAATTTGTACCGTCTCCTAGAATAGAAGAGTCTCTTTGATTATTGGGTATATCATTGTTTTTAAATCTCCTTAATTCATTATTCATAATTACCCAATCTTTTAAGTTCAATATCGGAATTTCTCTTGGTCTATCCTGAATAGTATATAAAAAATCATATCTTATGGTTGAAGTTCCTTGCTTTCCTCTTTTAGTTGTTACTAAAACAACGCCGTTTGTGGCTCTTGATCCATATATCGCAGATGCTGAAGGACCTTGAAGTATCTCAACATTCTCAATATCATTAGGATTGAGTTGTGCCAGAGGATTTAAAGAACTGCTATTGTTATAGCCCGTTAAAGATGGTTGTATCTGTACACCATCTATTACATATAAAGGATCAGGAGTTCCATTTAATGTACTTAAACCTCTTATATTAACGGAAATGCCACCTCCCGGTTGAGCAGAATTAGTAGTTACCATTACTCCTGCAGAACGCCCTTGTAAAGCTTGGTCAAAAGTTGTATTAACTGTACGTTCAATTTCTTTTGATGATATGCTTGTTTGAGCTGTTGTCAAATTTTTTTTTGTGGTTTGTCCATAACCTATTACAACTACTTCATCAAGTTCTCCTGCTACATCTTCTCCTAAAGTAATTTCTAATCTCGAATCGTTTCTAATTACAAAAGTTTGTGGAACAAAGTTTAAACTACTCACTCTTATCGAATCTCCAATAACACATTGTACTGAAAATTCTCCACTGTTATTTGTTACTGCTCCTCTTCCTTTTTCCAATACGGTTATGACCGCTCCTGGAATGGGTTCATTAGTCGTAGTTTTTACAATTCCTGTTATAGTACGCAACTCCTGAGAATAGCTAACTGTAAATGAATATACAGCTAAAAATACCAAAAAAAATTTTTGAATTACACGCTTCATATTTTACATATTTATAATTTTGAATATAAATCAAATTTCAAAAAATTTTTATAAAACTGATAATACTATTTTATCTTATTATAGTATTTTTTTATTTCTATTATAACTTTTTAAAATAATTTTTTAGCATTATTCGATTTAATTAATAATATAATGTTCCGAATTTGAAAGAAATCAATATAATTCACTTATTTTTATAGAGTATTCAAGATTGTATAAAAGTGACTTCTATTGATTAATAATTATATTATTTAGGTATATTTTATACAAACAATTACTGTGTTTTTATCACCATTTGGCAAAAATTAGTAAAATTTATCTTATTTTTTTATATTAAATTATTAGAATTAATAGATTTTACGTTTACTCACTAATTATTAAAAAATGTTTCAACTAATAAATATAAATGTCATAACAATGGCCTACAGCAATTGCATTTCTTGTAATTATAGCATTGAAGTATGACTATATCTTACTGCTTTTACATATTTTATCATAGTACTTTCATCTTTTGCTGAATAAATAATCTTACATCATTTTATAAAAATGAAGGTAACGTTTAAAAATATCAATTATTAATATTATATTAACTAATGATAATTAATTTTTAACCTTCTAATATATTAATGACCATATTTTTCTTAATAATATTATTTAAAGTATTAATTGAGCTTTGTGATCGTAATCCGTCACTATGTGTATTCATGCAATAATCAAGCATTTTATCTATAGAAGTTACGGCTACATGCATGCGGGTATCGGATGAGGCATAATAAATGTATATGCTGCCGTCATCATCACAGATCCATCCATTACAAAAAGTTACATTTGAAACATCTCCTACTCTTTCTTTTCCAAAAGGAGCAATAAGATATCCGGCAGGTTTATAAATTAGTTGTGAGGGATTTTCTAATGCAGTTACAAAAGAATAGAGTACATATCGCAGTCC
>JAEWWO010000351.1 GCA_023396345.1 Bacteroidota bacterium | reverse complement strand
GTTGAAGGCCCCAGTTGGTCGGGTTGCTGCAACGATGTGAACCACAGGTTTGAGTTGGACTGTCCGGGACCCGGTATGTTTCCTTTTGCGCTGCGCTTATTTAAAAACTCTCGCTTTGCTGCGTCATCACAACCAAAAACCAATTGATTGTTCCACCGTGTAAAATCGCCTATTACTTTTAAATATGCTGAACGCGGACGAATACCTGCTGTATTTTTTTGTGTGAAAGAGCCTGGAAAATGCCAGAACATACCATGCATAGTCATTAAATATTCCGGCTTTTCTTGCGTGCCTATATTTCTTATTCTTGGCCATTCTGTATTCCAGCCATGGGCCCCGTCATAGCTGTGACTGGCCTTTGGTAACCTGTAAAACTTCCACCCATGAATTTTATTGCGGACACCGAGTAAAACCGACTTATGGTCCCAACCGGTTGTCCATATAGGGTCGTTTTCCGGATCGGCGTTGCCATATATGCCGCCAGGGCCTGTTACTTCTACAAATTGATTTCGACGAACAAGTTTCCATTGGTTTCCGTCCCACTCATTCAATGAACCACTTTCTACATCAAATTTTTCCAAGGCCTCTTTAGTATCTTCACCATTATTACTAAATACCAATACTCCCTGCCCCGAATATAAACCTTTGCCATGCACGCCGGGCAGTAATGGACTAGACTGCACCATTTGACCCTCTTTCTGCAAAAGATTACCATCAGTAAAAAGTGTTTTTACTGAATGGTTGTTTACATCTATTTCATAAAACCCTTCTTCCATTGTAGCAGTATAAATTTTGTTGACAGGATCAAACAGATGCCTTGCACTACCGGTATATCGGCCCGGCGCAGTTTTATAAGAAATAACACTTACTTTGCCTTTTGAATTTATAATATAAGGGCCTATAAAAAGCTGATTGCTTTCTTTATGTATGAGCCGGTTGGCTGGCGTGCCGCCAATACTTTCGGGCCTGGTAGTACGTTTTAGGCTACCTGTTATTTCATACAATTTATCTGACGAACCATAGGGTTCATGAGGGCCATAAGTTATAACCCATAAATGGCCAGCCCAGGGCACTACAGCACCGGTACCACACTCTCCTTCATTATTATAGTATGCAAGATGCGGGTAAATGCCCGACGCAGAAGAATAATTTTCTTTCTGTGTAACACAGCTACAACATATAATGCCCAACCAAATAAAAGCTAGCTTCTTTACCGACAAAGTCATTCGACAATTTTTATTTATTAATAAATAAATTATATTTTTCTATCTTAAACAGATATTATCTGAATATGATATTTTCTGTATTTTCATGATATAATCGTGCATCTTTAATATTATTTATTTTTTTGTTGTGTATCCAAAGATTTTCTATAATGATATTTTGGATATTATTTTTTTTGCTATCCCCGCTAAATAAAGAAAACGGATGTTGTCCATCAATTATTTTTATATCTTGAAATGTAATATTGCTGATTTTTCCTCTAAATGTTGAGTGATAAGTACTATCTTTCTTAGGTACCCACACTACCCCATCCCATGCACCATGTCTGTAAAGTTGTGCTGTTAATTCTTTATTAGCAGGCTTATCAATTGAGTGTTTGGATCGAAAAATGGCAAGATCAAGAAACTTTTGTCTGGCATCTTCAATCCTTATATTTTTAAAAGTTATATTTTTTACATGAGCTTTCCCTGCATAGTGAATACTGATTGCTGCGCCTGATTCTACATGAATGATATCATTATCTTCAAATAAAATTTCTTTAACCTCTTTAGAATCCAACTCAAAACCAATTTCTATAGCATTGCCCCAAGCTGCATTCCATAAAACATTATTTTTTACTAAAATATTTTCTACATTTTGAGGAGGATTTAGAAATTGCGCTGATTTAATAGCAATACAATCATCTTTAGTACGGATAAATGAATTTTGCACAGTTACATTTTTACTGCTAACTATGTCTATACCATCATCACCCGGCTGATCGCTAATTATTTTTACATTATCGATCTTAACGTTTTCACATCTCAAAGGAACGATTTCCCAAGAGGTGCTATTGTGCAATGTTACATCTTGCACAGTTACATTTTTACAATCTTCAAAAAACAAAAATCTATGATATTTCCCATTCATTTGGCTTAATTGTTCTCCCGTAAAAGACCCCGATTTTATAAGGCTATCATTTAATCGATTGTTATAAGTTCCGTCTATAATTCCACTTCCAAATACTTTTATATTATTTGCATTTTTGGCATATATGACACCTACCAAAACGCTTCCCTCTTCTATGTATACCGATTGATTATTATTTAATTCTAAAATGCCAACATAATGTTTTTTATTACCCGTGAACTTGATGACGTTATTATCAAATATTGTTTTTTCTTTCTTTTTATCTGCAAACAAAAAAAGCGGATTATTAATAAATCCATTAATTTCTATGCTCAATTTTTGAGGTCCATTCAGTTTAAATGAAATTCTATTTCCTTTGAAAACGGGATGAATATTAGCAGATCTCGGGCGAACATCTACCCACTTTACGTCTTTAGCAACTAAAATTTCTACATTAGCTTCCTGTTTGTCGTTTAACTGAAAACCCGCATATGAAGCAGGAATTGGAGATTGATAGGTATCTATTTCTATGCCATTTACAAAGACCCTGTAAATATTGGATGCAGCCATTTTATTAGCTAAAAATTTCTGTTCAAACTTTCCGTCATAAGTGTCTGGAATTTGTGCATTTGCAAAAGACAGTAAAATGGAAAATAAGATAAAAAAATAAAATTTTTCTTTCATAGGATAAGTAAATATTTATAATGAATTACTATTAATTAAAAATAAATTTTTGACCCTTGTGTCTACAAG
>JAEWWO010000316.1 GCA_023396345.1 Bacteroidota bacterium | reverse complement strand
TGACTGCTCTTCAAAATTTTCCAGTCTCACGGCAAGAGTGTTATTTTTACCGTCGGGATTCACAGCATCTGTGATATCAAAATAAAAACTATTGTATCCGTTTGGCCAAAAGCCTACTTCTTTTCCATTAACATACGCACGGGTATTGCTCATAGCACCGTCAAACTGTAGCATAACTTTTTTGTTAGCGGAAAATCCGGGTACGGAAAAATTATTTCTATACCATCCTGCTCCAGTAAAAGGAAGTCCGCCTGTACGTCCGTAGTGTTCTATAGCCGATTGTTGCCCATCCTGTACAATAGCCATTCTGTGTATGTCATTCGATTTGTCGAAAGGACCGTAAATTGCCCAGTCGTGCGGTATGCGTACTGTTTGCCATTTACTGTCGTCATAATTTATGGTTGATGCATTGGGGTTGTCTTCGCGTGTAAATTTCCAGTTTTTTTCCAGTAAAAATTCTGTACGGTTCTGTGCCCACAACTGCGAGATAAACATGCTTAATGCCAGTAATAAAAATAATCTTTTCATGAATGAGAATTCTTTTTGTGTTAAATAAAATCTGATAGAAATAAATAATTTGTATGACTTACTAATTTCCGTTCAAATTTACTTTTAAAAGTCTGTAAAACCATATTTTGTCTTTTGGTTCTACGAAAACGTTTAACCTGAGGACGATTTAATTTTATTTTTTTTTCAGTTTGTAACAAAACCATGAATTTTAATACTAATAGTTTCGTAATATTAATATACATTTGCTCGTAATTCAAAATGATGAACATGTTTTATATTTATCTGATTTTATGTATCATTGGTTGGTTCGTAGGCATGTACGGTATGTTTAAAAAAGCCGGTATCGAACCCTGGAAAGCCTTAATTCCTTTTTACAATACCTGGCTTATTGTAGAAAAATGTAAACTGAAAAAATACTGGTTTTGGTTGCAGTTGATTCCTATAGCCGGCCAGTTTATTACCATATGGATTACAATCAGGTTTGTTATGCACTTTGGTAAGTTCGACTTGCTGGCGCATACACTAACTGTAATAGCTCCATTTATCTATTTGCCATATTTAGGTTTCTCTAAAGAAGTAAGATGGATAGGACCTGAAAGAGAAAGACTATATAAGAAAAGTACAGCCCGCGAGTGGATTGATGCGTTGGTGTTTGCAACAGTTGCTGCAACTATTATCCGCACATTTATTTTTGAAGCCTATGTAATACCCACAGGCAGTATGGAAAAGACTTTGCTGATAAATGATTTTCTTTTTGTAAATAAATTAAGCTACGGACCACGCGTGCCTGAAACGCCATTGAGTTTTCCATTTGTACACAATACCATGCCTTTTTCGCAAACAACACCATCTTACGTGGAATGGGTAAAACTGCCCTATAAAAGATTGGTGGGCTTGGGTACAGTACATAGAAACGATGTAGTAGTGTTTAATGTGCCCATTGCTGATACGATTATCAATGAGCCCGGATATGGATCAGCCGTACCTTACTACGATTTGCTGAGAGAAAGATATCAAGGCAACAGAGAAGCGTTATTGGCAGAACATCCTAATTTATTGGTACATCCGAGAGATAAAACAGATAATTATATTAAAAGATGTACAGCCGTTCCCGGTGATACTATTTATATAAAAAATGGTACATTATATGTTAATGGAAACCCTGCATTTGTTCCGCCTAATTCGCAAATGCCTTATCTTGTTCAGACAAACGGGCAGTCTATTCCTAATGACTTTTTAACTGATGAAATACAAATAAAATTATTTCCTGCAAACGAAACTGACCAAACAGAGTATGAACAAGTATCGTCTAATGTGTTCAGAATGACCATGCGTCCCGGAGATGCTGCTAAAGTAAAAGCTTTGCCGAATGTTATAAATATGCAGTTAGATATTGATACATCTGCATCTACCATGATTTTCCCAAATGACGGAATGCATCACTGGTCTGCTGATAATTTTGGACCATTGTATATTCCTGAGGCTGGTGCCACTGTACAGTTAACGCCTCAGAATATTAATATTTACAGAAGATTGATTACAACATACGAAGGACATACACTTGAAGAAGCAAACGGACAATATATTATTGACGGTAAACCAACCAATCAATATACTTTTAAATACAATTATTACTGGATGATGGGCGATAACCGCCACAGAAGTCAGGACAGCCGCTACTGGGGATTTGTGCCTGAAACGCATATTGTAGGTAAGGCTTCTCTGATTTGGTTCAGTAAACAAAATGGTATTCGCTGGAACAGATTGTTTAAAACGATTAAATAATTTGATTGAAATAATGTAAATTTGGTGACTGTCTGAAAAGGTTGTCATTGATTTCGTCGAATCTTCGATTTCTGATTCTGATTTATCGGAATGAGGAATTTAAAAATGTTTAATGTATTAAATATTAAAAGATTCTTCATTTCTCCCGATAAATCGGGATCTAATCTGGATGACAAATAACCTTTTTAGACAGTCTCATTTTTATTTAAAACAACAGCAATGCAAATCGAAAAATTTCAGTTTACCTATCAGGTTTTCGATAACGTTGATGAATTACAAACAGAAGACAAAGAACTTCTGGAGAAAGCTTACGAAGCCATAGAGAAAGCTTATGCACCCTATTCAGGATTCAGGGTAGGAGCCGCTGCTTTATTGAACGACGGAAGTATTTACTCTGCTGCCAATCAGGAAAATGCCAGTTATCCTGTAACAATCTGTGCCGAACGTGCTTTGTTGAGTACCATTGCTTCTGTGAAGCCTGATATGCAGATAAAAACTATTGCCATAAGTTATTCCGACAGAAAGAACAAAAGCGATAAACCATTATCTCCCTGCGGCATGTGTCGCCAGGCAATGCTGGAATATGAAAAGAATAATCACGAACACATCAGAATAATTTTAGGAGGTAAAAAAGGTAAAGTGTTTATTCTGGATGCCTGTGAAATACTCTTGCCATTTAGCTTTAACGGAGAAGATTTAGGATAAAATTCTATAGCACATTCAAATTCTTTTTGTAAATTTATAGTGAGCAAACCTGAATTACATTTTTAAAATTTCCGGACAATGAGTAAAATAATAGTCGCTACAGATTTTTCCGCTGCTGCAAAAAATGCATCAGAATATGCATTGCACCTTGCAGATTATTTTAATGCATCATTAGAACTAGTGCATTCTTTTGATGTGCCTTTTACTTTTTCGGATATAGGTATGCAATATATAGATATACAGGAGCTGGAACGCAATACCGAAGCGGCTTTGCAGGAAGAAGTCAACAGACTCGCTGCTGTTAAAAATAATATTCAGATAACTTACAGGTCCTGCGTAGGAAGAATTCATGATTGCCTGAATGATATTATCAGCCGCGAAGAACCTTTGTTGATTGTGTTTGGAATGAGTGGTGAAAATGACAATTTTTTGTGGGGAAGTACCGCTGTTGCGGCATTAAGGTCTTATAAAGTGCCTGTGCTTATTATTCCTAAAACAGTGAATTGGCAAGGCATACAGAATATATGCTATGCAGTTAATTACAAAAAGCTGCACAATAATACTCCGTATCATTCTGTAAAAGACTGGGCGAAAAAGTTTGACGGAAAACTTACGGTTTTCAATGTGCATCAGGTAGGGCAGTATACAGAACCTCCGTCTGTTTTGAAAGATGCACTCAATGAAATAGAAACAGAATATGTATCAAAAGAATCAGATAACTTTCAGATAGGCATTCAGGATTTTCTTACCGAAAATAATTTTGACTGGCTGATTATTGTTCCGCAAAAACACGGATTCTTCGATAGAATAATGCATACAAGCCGCGCAGAACAAATCACGAAAGTGAGTTCTGTTCCTATTCTTTCTTTTTATGAAAGTTAGCGTGTGCCGGTAGTTCAACTTGTTAACTTTTTCAACTTAAGAGCAATAAGCTTTATCAACTTCTTATCTTTTTGTATTTTTGTTTAAAATAAAAATTTATGTCACAACAGCAAGACCCCAATGCTAATCAGCTGAATATAGAATTAACAGAAGAAGTTGCAGAAGGCAGTTATGCCAATCTGGTAGTAATACAACACAGCTATGCAGAGTTTATACTGGACTTTGTAAATATTATGCCCAGTACGCCTAAGAGCAAAGTAAAATCAAGAATTATTCTGGCTCCGATACATGCAAAAAGATTACTTCGTGCACTGGCAGATAATGTTGCCAATTATGAATCGCAACATGGAACCATTGATACAAAAGATGTAGAAATGCCTTTGAATTTCGGAGGTCCTACAGCACAAGCGTAGTTCAATTAACAATTAACAACGAACAGTTAACAAATTACAATATATAATATGAAATTAGGTTATTTTAATTATCCGCTACCCCTAAATGAACCAACTTTAAGTTATGCTCCCGGATCTCCCGAACGTGCTGCTTTAAAGAATGCATTGCAGGAAGCAAAAAGAAAAGTTCTGGATATTCCTATGGTGATAGGAGGCAAAAATGTAAAGACAAAAAATAAAGTTGTCATTCATCCTCCACATGAAATAAAACACACGTTGGGGAATTATTACGAAGGGGGCGAAAAAGAAATCAAACAGGCTATTGATGCTGCTTTAAAAGCAAAGGCTTCCTGGGAAACTACTCCATGGGAAGACCGTGCGGCCATCTTTTTAAAAGCTGCAGATTTAATTGCTACAAAATATCGTTTTCAAATGAATGCAGCTACCATGCTGGGACAGGGTAAAAATGCGTATCAGGCTGAAATAGACAGTGCATGCGAGCTGATAGATTTTCTGCGTTTTAATACACACTTTTTAAGTGAGATTTACAGACAACAACCTGTATCTTCTCCCGGCATACACAACAGACTGGAATGGCGACCGCTCGAGGGTTTTGTGTTGGCTATTACACCGTTTAACTTTACGGCAATTGCAGGAAACTTACCTACAAGTGCAGCTATGTGTGGTAATACCGTTGTGTGGAAAGTGTCTAATACTCAGGTGTACAGTGCTTACTGGA
>JAEWWO010000285.1 GCA_023396345.1 Bacteroidota bacterium | reverse complement strand
AAACCGTAGCCTACATTAAAAGTGTGTACGATAAAGAGTATGCAGCCGCCATTGTTTTAGGAAGCGGACTGGGCAATCTGGTGAATGAAATACAGATAGAAAAAGAAATTCCTTACGAAGAAATTCCTCACTTTCCGGTGAGTACGGTAAAAGGTCATTCCGGTAAATTAATTTTTGGAGAATTAGGCGGAAAGAATATAGTTGCTATGTCCGGAAGGTTTCATTTTTATGAAGGATATGCAACCGAACAGGTTACATTCCCCATTCGTGTAATGAAAATGCTGGGTGTAAACACATTATTGCTTTCCAATGCTGCCGGAAGTGTTAATCCTGATTTTAAAGTGGGAGATTTAGTGGTGATAACCGATCATATCAGTTTCTTTCAGCCTAATCCGCTCATCGGAAAAAATATAGAAGAGCTGGGTACGCGTTTCCCTGATATGAGCGAACCTTATTCAAAAGAATTGAAAACACTTGCTTTTGATATTGCAGCAGAAAATAATTTCAAACTAAAAGAAGGGGTGTATGTAGGTGTTACAGGACCTACTTTTGAAACGCACGCAGAATACAGATTCATAAAAATGATGGGAGGCGATTTAGTAGGTATGAGTACTGTGCAGGAAAATATTGTAGCCAATCATGCAGGCATGCGTGTGTTTTGTATAAGTGTAGTTACTGACGAAGGCATTCGCGAAACAGAAAATAAAATTACACATGAAGAAGTGCTGGAAGCAGCCAAAGCCGCAGAACCCAAGCTATCAGCGGTGTTCAAAGGTATTGTTGAAAAATTACAAGTTCGTTTTCTTGCGTAAATCATAATAGGCAATTATCGCGCTTATCAGCATAATTATACATCCTAAAATCATTGGAGCACCCGGAAAATATATGGGTGTTTCTTTTTTTGTAAAGAAATGAAATAAGCCTGTCATTACGGGCGGACCAACAACTGAAGTGAGACTCATTAAACTTGTTAAAGCTCCCTGCAATTTACCCTGATCGTTCAAAGCTACTTTAGCTGTGATGATTGATTGTAACGAAGGCCCTGCAATGCCTGCAAGTGAATAAGGAATTAAAAATACAAATATCATCCATGACTCTGAAGCTATTGCCAGCAGAAAGAGTCCCACCGCATACAATAGTAATCCCCAGTAAACGCTTTTCTCATCTCCCAGCCATTTTTTGGTTAGTCTTATCAATCCAGCCTGAACCAAGCCCATCAGCAAACCCAGCACCCCCAAAGAGATGCCCACCATTCTTGTTGTCCACCCAAATTTCTCCATTGTATAAAAATTCCATACTGAATTTATGGAATGTTGAGCAACATAGATGAGCGTTAATACCAATATCAGTTTTCCAACGTTGGGAATTTTTCTTAGAAATGCGAATGCACCAATCGGGTTGGCTTTCTTTAATTCAAAAGGTTTTCTGTGCGCTTTGTCAAGTGATTCGGGTAAGACAAACAAGCCATACAGCCAGTTGAGAAAACATAAAACTGCTGCTGCCAGAAACGGAACTCTCTCTCCGTAATGTCCTAAAAATCCTCCCAGCACCGGACCCAATATAAAGCCCAGACCAAAGGCGGCACCAATCATTCCAAAATTTTGAGCACGGTTTTTATCAGTACTGATATCTGCAATGTATGCCGATGCTGTTGTGATACTTGCTCCCGTAATACCGGATAATATTCTGCCGATAAACAATAAGGTAATGGTATCTGCAAAATACAGAAAGATATAATTGGCGGTAAACCCTAATAAAGAAATAAGCAGCACGGGACGTCTGCCGAATCTGTCACTCAAATTACCTAAAAAGGGAGCGAAAATAAATTGTGCCAATGCATATGCCATCCCAAGCCAGCCGGCATATTCCGAGGCATCGCTTAAATCACCTTTGATAATGCCCGCAATCAAATCAGGCATTACAGGTATTATCAATCCCCAGCCTGTAATGCTATAAGCAATGTAATGAAGATGAACCACACAGAAGCCTTGCCGGCTTTTCCCATAAAATTAATTTTAGAGGGCAAATATACTTTCTGCAAACAAGAGTAACTAAATTAATTTTTTATGCAGAAAATATTATAAGTGATTATGATTTTATATGAAACTTAATACAGATAAGTTTAATGCCTCAGGCCGGCGGGCTTCGTTGCCACAACGCCGCTGCCTATGCTTCTTTCGCAAAGCTCATCTCGCCTTAGGCGCGACCGAACCATAGAAGGCGACTAACGTGTCAACTGTTGTCAAATAGTTGCTTTTAGAAGGGTTCACTTTTCTCTTTTTATTATAATTAGAAAACCCATGGTAACGATTACTTTTCCAGTTTTCTTATCACCTTACAGGGATTTCCTACTGCGAGAGAATTATCAGGAATGTCTTTTGTTACAACACTTCCGGAACCAATCACTACATTATTTCCAATAGTCACTCCGGGATTTACAACCACATTTCCGCCCAACCATACACTGTTTCCGATGTTGATAGGTAATGCATATTCAAGATCTGCGTTGCGTGTGGCAGCATCCAGCGGATGATTGGCTGTGTATAAAGCCACGTTCGGTCCTATGTATACATTATTTCCAATGGTTACTTTTGCACAATCCAAAACAGTAAGATTATAATTGGCATAAAATTTTTCGCCAATAAAAGTATGCTTGCCATAGTCAAATCTAACCGGAGGTTCAAAGTGAAAATCCTGTCCTGTTTTTCCGAGTAAATCTTTTATGAGCTTGTTCCTTTTTTCTAAATCAAAAGGATTAAGCGTATTGATTTTGTGAATGGCAGATTTAGCTTCCTGTCTTGCTGCAAATAATTCTTCATCCATACCATTATATAATTCCCCGTTTAACATCTTTTCTTTTTCAGTTGCCATAATAAATGATTTCTTCAAAAATAAAAATTCATTATCACAAAGTAGATACAAGTTTGTTAAGTTTTGAATGAAAACAAATCAGTTTAAACAAATCTTGATTATCTTTAACCAATTGTATTTATTAAAAAACAAAAAACGTGAAAGCATTATTATTTTTTACCTTATCGTTATTTATCTTTTTTTCTTTACACGCATCAGATTCTACCAAAGCATACGATGGAAAGCACGAATGGCGTGCAGTGTGGATTGCTACTGTCGATAATATTGACTGGCCATCGAAAAGAGGATTAAGTACCGAACAGCAAAAGCAGGAATTGATTGAATATCTTGATTTATTTAAGAAAATGAACTTTAATTCTGTTGTGCTGCAAATAAGACCTACTGCTGATGCGTTTTATATGTCGTCTTTAGAACCCTGGTCACTTTACCTGACAAGTGATCAAAAAATAAAACCTGAACCTATGTATGATCCGCTTGCATTTGCTATTACAGAAGCACACAAAAGAGGTATGGAATTGCATGCATGGCTGAATCCCTATCGTGTGTTGCAAAGCACAGCAGATATGTCTAAAATGTCTCCTGATCATTTGTATAAAAAAAGACCCGACTTGTTTGTGCAGCACGGAAAAAAATTATACTTCGATCCCGCTTATCCGGAAACAAGAGAATGGTTGGTAAAAGTTATTAAAGACGTTGTAACAAGATATGATGTAGACGGTATACATTTCGATGATTATTTTTATCCTAATAATGATTTTGATGATACCAAATCTTTCGCTTCGCATTCCAGAGGATATGAGGCAAAAGATAAAATGGCGTGGAGAAGAGAGAATGTAGATATGGTGATACAAATGCTGAGAGATACTATTAAATCAGTAAAGCCGTATGTAAAGTTTGGAATCAGTCCGTATGCCGTATGGAGAAATTTGCGTGAAGACCCGCGTGGTTCTGACACAAAAAGTTATGGCTACACCAACTACGACCATTTGCATGCAGATATACTTTTGTGGATGGAAAAAGGTTGGCTCGATTATGTATTGCCACAATTGTATTTTAATATTGGTTACCCGAATGCAGATTTTAAAATTCTGGCAAACTGGTGGCAGGACTATAGCGCAGGAACACCGGTGTACGGAGGTTTGGGAACATACCGCTTAAAAGCGAATGAAAAAATAGAAGCATGGCGCAGTGCAGATGAAATAAGAAAACAGGCGGTGATGCTTAGAAGTATGCCAAGCTATCAGGGTGTGTGTTATTTTAATGCAAAGAACTTCAGAGAAAATCGTTTGGGAATAAATAATGTAATGAAAGAATTGTACAAAAATCCGGCTTTGGTACCGCCTTTGAAAGGTTTTTCTACACAGGCTCCGGATGCTCCTGAAAATGTACAGTTTGTTGTTTCGGGAAATAATACAACCATCAGTTGGAAAAACAAAACAGATAAAAATAATGTACATGCACCTAAATATCATGTAGTTTATCGCTTTGCTAAAAACGAAAATCCTGATTTTAAAAAGGGTAGTGCCATCATTGCTTTAACCGGTGAAAATGATTATACATTAAAGCCCGCAGATAAAGGCAATTACAATTATTTTGTTTCTGCATTAGACAGATTGTATAACGAAAGTGAAGCGGTTAGAGTAAGTGAAAATTGACAATGGAAAATGGAAAATGGAAATGCGCCAATACGTTAATGTGCAAATGAGGTAATTTATATCAAACCTTAATCTCATCCTCAACCTCAACCTCAATCCCTTTCTATCTTATAAATTGGAATTGATTTTTGAAAACGCTGTCCCGATGTTGGATGATTGTAAATTTGATTCACAACATCCATACCTTTTACCACTCTTCCAAAAGCTGCATATCCCTGTTTGTCGGGATTGGCTTCACCGCCATAATCGTAACCTTCATCGTCTTCCAGCAAAATGAAAAATTCTGTAGTAGCTGTGCCTGTATCCTGTCTGGCTAAAGAAATGGTTCCACGCTTATGCAGAATGCCTGTGATATTTGTACTCTCATGCGGAATGCCTTGTAAAGACTGCGCTTTATCAGCATGCTTTTCCCAGATGCCGCCTTGTATCAGCTCAGATTTGGATGCATCTGAAGGTTGATTTTCTCTGTTTAATATCCGATAAAAGCTGCTGTTTTCATACAATTTATCATCTACATTTTTTAAAAAAGCTGCACTCGTTTTGGGTGCTCTGTCTTCATATACTTCCACATATATTTTTCCTGACGGCGTACTTATTTCTACAACAGGATAATCACTTTTTACATTACTGCACGATGCAACCCACAAAATAATTAATGAAAGAAAAATAACACTCAAAAATTTATGCATCATTCAATATTTTTTTTCCGTTGTGTTTTAATATAAGAGCTGCAAGTGGCGGAAGATGTACGGTAAGCGTGCAGATATTATGTTCTTTATTTACAACTTCTGTTTCAATATCTGTGTTATACACATCTCCGGCTCCCCAGAATTCTTTGGCATCACTGTTATAGATTTCTTTCCACTGATATTTAGAATAAGTTTCTATTTTCCAGTTCCAGCGGGGTACCGGTGTCATGTTTAAAATGATAAGCAAATCTTCTTCTTCCTTATTGCCTTTTCTTTTGTAAACCATTACAGATTCTGCTCTGTGATTAAGATCAATCCATTCAAATGCCTGAGTAGAAAATTGATTTACATGCATGGCAGGTTCCTTCCGTAGCAAGGTGTTTAATTTTGTTACACATTCCTTCATTCCTATATGACTTGGCCAAAATAATAAATCCCATTGCAATTCCGATTTGTAATTCCATTCCTGTGTGGCAGCAAATTCATTGCCCATAAACAAAAGCTTACCACCCGGATGCGTAAACATATAGCTATACAGCAAACGCAGATTAGCAAATTTTTGCCATTCGTCTCCTGCCATTTTATACAACATCGGACTTTTGCCATGTACTACTTCATCGTGACTTAATGGTAATAAAAAGTTTTCGTTGTAATAATACATCATACTGAATGTAAAATTATTCTGCTCAAACTGTCTGAAATAAGGGTCTCTCTTAAAGTATTTCAGTGTATCGTGCATCCAGCCCATCATCCATTTTAATCCGAATCCCAAACCATCAGCATGCGTGGGTTTGGTAACGCCCGGCCAGTCTGTGGCTTCTTCTGCAATCATCAGCACATCAGGGAAATCTCTGTATATGGTTTGATTTAAATCTTTTACAAACTGAATGGCTTCAAGGTTGCCGTTGCCGCCAAAAACATTGGGTTCCCATTCTCCTTCTTTGCGGCTATAATCCAACTGAAGAATAGAGCTTACAGCATCTACCCGTAATCCGTCAACATGAAAAACATCGATCCAGAATCTTGCACTGCTGATGAGAAATGATTTTACTTCATTGCGCGAATAATTGAAAATATAAGAATTCCAGTCAGGGTGATAACCTTTGCGCATATCGGCATATTCATAGGTGTGCTCGCCGTCAAACATATACAATCCGTGCGAATCGTAAGGAAAATGCGATGGTACCCAATCTAATATTACACCAATTTTTTCTTTGTGAAAAGCATCTACGAGTCTCATGAAAGCCTGCGGATCTCCGAAGCGGCTGGTAGGTGCAAAAAAACCTGTTCCCTGATATCCCCAACTGCCATCAAAAGGATGTTCCATTACAGGCATAAACTCAACGTGTGTAAAGCCCATTTCTTTCACATAGGGTACCAACAACTCTGCAATTTTATCGTAAGTGTGATAAGATTCTTCGTTATACTTATCGGGTCTTGCCCAGCTTGCCAGATGTACTTCATAAATAGAAATAGGAGCGTCTAAATTATTGTGTTTTTCCCTGTTTTTCATCCAGGCTTTGTCTTTCCATTTATAATTTAAACTCCACGAAATAGAAGCGGTTAAAGGTCGTTTTTCCCAGTAGTTGGCAAACGGATCGCCTTTGTCTCTGTTTCGGTTATCAGCTCCTACGATGTAGTATTTATAAGCTTCTCCGCTGCCAATATGCGGAATAAATCCTTCCCAGATACCCGATCCGTCTTTACGTACAAAAAGCTCATGTGCATCGTTATCCCAGTCATTAAAATTACCTTTTACTGCAACTGTTTTTGCGTTGGGAGCCCATACGGCAAAATAAGTTCCTTCTGTATTCAGAACTTTAATTTGACGACTACCGAATATTTTATATAAACTATAATGCGTACCGTTCTGGAAGTTGCGCACATCTTCATCAGTAATTAATGAGTAGTTCCATACGGGTTTGGAGGAATCAACAAAAAAGATTTCTTCATATATAGAACCTGCCATTTTGAGTGTTTTTATTGAGTTATAAATTTACTTCTAATTAGCATGATTTCAAAAAGAATATTGTAATAATAATCTTATATTTTTTATCACTATATAAGAAATATAAAAAAGAGAAATGATGTTTTATAGCCGATGTTGTTCTAACTATCTGGCCATTTGCATTTTAGCTTTTTTATTCTTTATTCTGGCTTCTTTTAGTTTGTTGATAGTGCGGCTTGCTTTATTTCTTCTGATAGCTGCAAATGCATGATAATCTTTTACTTCAATAACGCCAACATCCTCTTTTTTAAGTTCTCCCTGCTGAATCAGGAAGCCTACAATATCTGCTTTGCTTATTTTATCTTTCTTGCCGAGTGGCAGATAAACCGTGGTCCAGTCAGTTTTTGCAGGAAGTTTAGTATGTTCAGGAATGTTCAGCTCTTCCGTATTTTCCGGAATGTATGCAGGGAAATCTTCTTCGGGTCCTAATAATACAACAGCCGTACCGCTTGCGTCCATCCTTGCAGTGCGACCGTTTCTGTGTGTAAAAATATCGTCTGA
>JAEWWO010000251.1 GCA_023396345.1 Bacteroidota bacterium | reverse complement strand
AGCATACACCCATTCATCAGAAATTTTTTGATGCCGTATCGTGTGTACACGTAAACCAACGTAGCTTTTTACGAAGCAACGTCCGATAGAAATAAATAAGAAAAAGAAGAATTAACTGGGGGGATGAAATACCGTAGAAGTGAAACTGCGCAGTTTCAGTGTGTTGTTGTATTCCGGTTGTATCGGTTGGCAGATAGTTCCCTGATGGTCGATACTTGCAAAGTAGTTTTTATTGTATAGGGTAATGTTGATGCGGCTTGCAAGCTCTTTCTCTCCGTTTTCTTTCTCTTTCTTTTCTTCTGCAATGATTTTTTTTGCCAACTGACATTTACCATTACATTTAAGTTCAGGCTTAGATTTATTTATACAGTTTTTCTCATATTTAGCTGGATTGAGGTAATAATCTGCCACAAAAAAAATATTCCCCACTGAATGAGCAAATAAGGAAAGAATGATAATGCTTACCGTAAAATATTTATACAACGCAGCCATACTTCAAAGAACAAATGTATAATATTTTATGTTTATATAATTATGATTATAATCAGGGTTTATGCTATTGTAAACTAATAAGTGTTTTTCTTTTGTAAAGCCGGCGTGGTGGTTTAAACGTAGGATTATTTTGTCTAACCTGTTTCTGTAAAAAATTATCTTTTTTTTTGCCAGCTGAAAAAATAGCTTTAATTTCGCCAACCCAACGGCGGGGTAGCTCAGATGGTTAGAGCGCAGGATTCATAACCCTGAGGTCACGGGTTCAACTCCCGTCTCCGCTACAAACAAAAAAGGATTTAGCAACTCTAAATCCTTTTTTTATTTTTACACTAATTCTTTTCTATTAAAAATTCCTTTACTTTATCAAAGTCTGCGGCGATTTTTACACTGCGTTTTTTCTTTGTAAAAAGACCTTTAATTCTGTCCGGCGTAGTGATGGGCAGATGCAATTCGTTTTGTATTACTTCAGGAAACTTAATAGGGTGGGCTGTTTCCAGAATGTAGCCTTTGTCTGTTTTATCATCTAAATATTGCTCCAAAGCATGAAAGGCCACTGCTCCGTGCGGATCCAGTAGATAATGTTCGGTCCTGAAAACCTTTTCAATCGCAGTTTTAGTGGTGGTATCATCCACACTTACACTGGTCAATTTTTCTTTTAAAGATGGAATATTCTGGTTGAACAATTCCAGTATACGCACAAAGTTGCTCGGCTCTGCTACATCCATTGCATTGGAAATAGTAGGCGTTGCAGGTTTAGGTTCGTAATTGTCTGTAGCCAGAAAGCGGGGTACAGTGTCGTTTACATTACACGCCGCTATAAAGTGTTTTACGGGAAGTCCTGTAATATGTGCTAAAATGCCAGCACAGATATTTCCGAAGTTACCGCTGGGAACTGCTATTACAGGTTCTTCGGTATTTTCTCTGGTCCATTTTTTATGTGCGAAGAAATAATATAATTGTTGTGGCAACCACCGCGCAACATTAATTGAGTTGGCAGAAGTTAGCGTAAGCTTTTCGTTTAACTCTGCATCAGAGAATGCCTGTTTTACAATACGCTGGCAATCATCAAAAGTACCTTCAATTTCCAATGCTGTAATATTTTTTTCGCCGGTAGTTAATTGCAATTCCTGAACAGGACTTACTTTTCCTGAAGGATACAGTATTATCACTTCCACATTTTCAACGCCTTCAAATCCGTTGGCTACAGCACCACCCGTATCGCCGGAAGTTGCCACCAGTACGGTTGTTTTTTTATCGCTGTTCCTGTTGAAATATCCTAAGCAACGGCTCATGAACCTTGCTCCTACATCTTTAAATGCAAGGGTAGGACCATGAAACAATTCAAGAGAAAAAATTTGTTTATTGATGCGCATCAAAGGGAACGGAAAGTTCACCGTTTCGCTGATAATCTTTTTTAAAATATCATCAGGTATAGACTCCTGCACATAGGGCTTCATAATTTTAAAGCCTATTTCTTCATTAGAATATTTATGTAAGTTTTTTATAAACTCAGGTTCATGTGGCGATATTGCTTGCGGAAAAAATAATCCTTTGTTCGATCCCTGACCTTTAATTGTTGCTTCTTCAAAAGAAACTTTTTCTTCTCTGTTGTTTAAGTTATAAAAAAGCATTTTTGTATTTAATAGAAATATTTAAAATGTTTATAGAATTATTTTACTTATCCGAAACCTTCGCTCCTTCTTTGTTTATTTTAGATACATAGGTGTAGTTATCAACCCCCAGATTATCAAAAACTTTTTTCATTTCGCCAGCAACTTTTACAGCCGTATCTTCTTTCTCGCTAATCATAAAAATAGAAGGCCCTGAGCCGGAAATGCCGCCACCTAAGGCTCCTGCGGTTTTTGAATTATTTTTTACATCATCAAAACCGGGTATTAACTGACTTCTTACAGGTTCAATAATCACATCTTCCAGAGAACGCCCGATGAGGTCGTAATCGTTGTTGCAGATACCTGCCACCAAGCCTGCTATATTTCCCCATTGTTTGATGGCTTGTTTAAGTTGTACACTCTGGCGCAGAACGGCACGTGCATCTGCAGTACGTACTTCTATCTGCGGATGAACGATGCTGATGTATAAGTCAGGCGGCGTAAGAGGTACAACATCCAACGGATTAATAGAACGAATAAGGGTGATGCCTCCATAAATACACGGAGCTACATTGTCGGCGTGCTTAACACCGGTTGCTACTTTCTCGCCAAACATAGAGAAACGCAGTAAGTCTGATTTTGAAAAACGATTGCCGAGCAAATGGTTAGCACCGACTACCGCACCCGCAGCACTTGCAGCGCTGGAACCCAAGCCACTGCCGGGCTTTATTTTTTTATGGATGATAATTTCAAAGCCTATATTCTCCGGTATTTCTTTCAGCATTTCAATAATAGGAGCGCCTGCCGTATTCTCTTCGGGGTTTTCCGGAAGCGGATATCCATCAGCACTTTTAATGATGATTTTTTTTTCATCTATTAAAGTCATCTCCATTTTATCGGCAGGCTCTGTTAAGCACAAACCCAATATATCAAAACCGCATACCAGATTAGCCACAGTTCCCGGCGCATACACACTGCATTTTTTTATAGTCATTTATCTACAGCTTAAAATTTTAATCGTCAAAAAAATTATCTATGTTGCGCCTGTCCTTTTTAGTTGGTCTGCCTATTTTGCTTAACCGCTTACCTGTATGAAAACTGCTTGGCATAAATGTTTCTTTCTGTAAATCTTCCGGAGGAGTAAGATCGTTGTAGTTTTTTATTGCTTCGGTATAGGCCACTCTTTTATCAATAATTCCCGTAACCTCTATTACCCATTTTCTTGCTTCTGTTTTTACATCAATCTTATCGTTTATAACAACATTTTTAGATGCTTTTACATTCTCTCCGTTCAGTTTTACTCTTCCTTTATCAATAGCTTCGGCTGCCATGTTGCGTGTTTTAAATACGCGGATGGACCAAAGATATTTATCAATTCTAACTTTCTTATTTTCTTCGTTCATTAAGAAAAACTATTTTTTACGAATCCTGATAATCTTACCGGAATCAGTAACTGTGTATAGCCCGCCATCAGTACCTTCTACAACGTCTCTGATTCTTTCTTTCATATCTTCCAGTAATCTTTCTTCGCCCACAACTTTGTTGTTTTCAATTACTAGGCGTGCAATATGCTGTCCGCTTAACATGCCCACAAAGAAATTGTTTTGCCATTCAGGAATCGTATTGCTTTTGTAAAAAGAAGAACCGCTTGGAGAAGAGCTTGGTTCCCAGTAATAAACGGGTTGCTCCATGCTTTCTTTTTGTGTGATGGCATCGCCTATTTTTT
>JAEWWO010000369.1 GCA_023396345.1 Bacteroidota bacterium | reverse complement strand
GCAACAGCCTGTTCCATATCTACTGTCAGCGGATCTGTACCTCGCGGCAGAGAAATAAAGGCTTCGCCCCACTTGACATACGGACCGTATCTGCCGGAGTTTACGCTCACCTCTTCTCCATCGTAAGTGCCCAGTTCTAAAGGAAGTTTAAATAAGTCCAATGCTTCTTCAAGCGTAATGGTTTCAATACTTTGATCTTTGTTTAAAGAAGCAAAGCGAGGCTTTCCTTCCTTACCTTCTACAGCTTCTCCAATCTGTATCATAGGTCCGTAGCGCCCCATACGCGCTACAACTTTTTTACCGGAACTTTCTTCCACCCCCAGCTCTCTCTCTCCTTTTGCACGTTCTGCATTTTCCAGCGTGTCTTCTACCTGTTTGTGAAATGGCTTATAAAATTCTTTAAGCATGTCGTTCCATACAACTGCGCCTTCTGCAATTTCGTCAAACTCTTCTTCCACGCGTGCGGTAAAACCATAATCCATTACTTTATCGAAATGCTCTATCAGAAAATCGGTTACTACCAGCCCTAAATCGGTTGGAAATAATTTAGATTTTTCTCTTCCGTAAATTTCTTTTTCTGTTTTTGTTTCGATTGTATTTTTCGCTGTAAGTTTCAGATATCTCACTGCACGTTCCAATCCGTCTTTATCTTTTTTCTCTACATAATTTCTTTTGATAATGGTAGAAATTGTAGGTGCATAAGTAGAAGGACGTCCTATACCTAACTCCTCCAGTTTCTTTACCAGCGACGCTTCTGTGTAGCGTGCAGCAGGTTTTGTAAATTTTTGGCTTGCAACCAATTTTTCCATATTAAGGATTTCTCCTTCCTGCAACGGAGGCAAAGCATTGCTGTTTTCATCGTCGTCTTCTTCATCTTTTCCTTCCAGATATACTTTTAAGAACCCGTCAAACTTTAATACTTCTCCACTGGCTGTCAGCTGTTCTTTATTGGTAGATATTTCAATCTGTGCTGTAGTCTTTTCAAATTCAGCTTCACTCATTTGTGAAGCAATCGTGCGTTTCCATATCAGTTCGTACAGTCTGCGCATATCGGCTTCCTCAATGGTTGCGCGCGACATATAGGTTGGTCTGATGGCCTCGTGTGCTTCCTGCGCTCCTGAAGATTTATTTTTATATTTTCTTATCTGATAATACTCATCGCCATAAGAATTGAGTATCTCGTTTTTAATGTCGCCCAATGCAGTGTTGCTCAGGTTCACACTGTCTGTACGCATATAAGTAATGTATCCGTTCTCATACATTTTTTGTGCAAGCATCATTGTACGGGCTACTCCGTAACCCAGTTTTCTTGAAGCTTCCTGCTGCAAGGTAGATGTGGTAAAAGGTGCAGCCGGCGAGCGTTTCGCGGGCTTTACTTCTATATTCACTACTTTGTAGCTTGCATCTTTACAGGATTCTAAAAATGCTAAAGCACCTTTTTCATCAGCTATCTTTTTTCCGCTTTCGGCTTTAAAAGATATTTTTTTATCGTTGATATTTACTCCGTGAAAATATCCTTCTATTTTAAAGGAGCTTACCGGCTCAAAGGCATTGATTTCTCTTTCTCTCTCCACAATCAAACGCACGGCTACGCTCTGCACACGTCCGGCACTCAGGCTGCGCTGCATACCTACTTTACGCCACAAAACCGGGCTTAATTCAAAACCTACAATGCGATCGAGCACACGTCTTGCCTGCTGCGCATCAACCAGATTCATGTCTATGGTTCTGGGTTCCTGTACGGCTTTTTGAATAGCGGGTTTAGTAATTTCATGAAAAACAATTCTCTTGGTACTGGCCGGATCAAGTCCTAAAACTTCGGCTAAATGCCAGCTGATGCTTTCTCCTTCACGGTCCTCATCCGATGCCAGCCACACTTCATCTGCTTTTTTAGCTTTCGCTTTTAAAGCATTTACTACCTTGTGTTTATCTTCAGAGATAATATAGTTTGGCAAAAAACCATTCTCTATATCAACGCCATTGTCTCCTTTAGCCAAATCGCGGATATGACCAAAACTGCTCACCACTTCAAAATCTTTTCCAAGTATTTTCTCGATGGTTTTGGCTTTAGCCGGCGACTCAACAATTAGTAAATTTTTTGCCATATAAATATTATCCTGTAATGTATTTGATACAAAAATTTTTGCAATATTACAGCAAACCTGATAAATGCCAAAAGTTTGCTATATTTTAATTAAGGCAGGAAAGATAAATTTTTTTTTGAAATTACCTGAAGATTTATCTGCAAAGGAAGAATTTTGATTACGAAATTGTTTTAAATTTTCTTCCCAACTCATTTATGCCCATAATAAAAAACTGCGAAGCTGAATACTTCGCAGTTTTTAAACACAAAAAATAATAAAAGATATCATTGCCGGATAGTACCGGAAATTATAAGCCCATATAGCTTTTAAGATGTGAGATGGTTTCTTTCTGATAATCCATAATGGTATTCACTACGTCGCTGATAGAGATAACGCCTGCCAGTTTTCCATTATCAAAAACAGGCAAATAGCGTACATTATTCTCACTCATAAGCATCATACACTCTTCCATAATTGTTTTAGGATTAATTTTGGGATGATGTACCGACAATACTTCTGCCACTTTTGTATCGGAAGAGCTTCTTCCTTCCAATGCAATTTTTCTTGAGTAATCGCGTTCGGTAAAAATACCTTTGAACTCTTCGTTGTCTGTTACCAGCAATGCTCCGATATTTTTTTCTGCCATAATCTTTAAAGCATCAATAACAGTGGCGTTAACGTCAACAGAGTAATTTTTCTTTTCTTTTTTGTCGAGTATTTGCTGTGCGGTAATCATAGGAATAAATTTTATTAAAATTAAAAAAAAAATTATAAGAATACAAAAATAAAAAAAGGTTGCTCCTTGAAGCAACCTTACATTAACCCATAAAAATTATGTTAGTGTTGCGTTGCGCCGGTTTGAGGGTCCTTGACATTTTGTGCAGGCACTTCTACAGCTTCTCCGTGATGCCCCACAGATTTCATTGGCTGACTAAAATGCTCCACATGATACGGTGTATAACGCGCTCTTAAATTTTTAAAAGAATTTCCATCCCATAAGAAAGCGATGATAAACCAGATAAACAACAGGCAGGGTATTGCCGTAATCTTAATCATTGACAACGTTTCATACTTTAAATGCATAAAGTATGCGATGATGTAAAATGCCTTCCAGAGCATCAATAAAATAATGACGATTTTGGTAAATGTTTTTATAAACGTACCGTCTTGCCAGTCCATTTTATACATAATGAAACCTAAAGCCAGCTCTATAATTGTGAGCACACTCAAATAAGCTGTAATTTTCCAAACTTCTCTTCTTGCCGCTGCTGCATCAGAATGACTTGCCATAATAAAAATATATTTTAGATTATTATTTTAATAATTAAACCAGATAAAAGAATGTAAATACAAACACCCAAACCAAATCTACAAAGTGCCAGTAAAGTCCGGCTTTTTCTATCATACCGTATGTACCTCTTTTTTCAAATGTATTGTTCAGGGTCATAATAAGCATGATGATGTTGATAATAACACCTGTGAATACGTGAAAGCCATGAAAGCCTGTAATACCAAAAAAGAAGTTTGTAAAGTTTGGAGAAGATAAGCTGCCATCATAGTTGGCAAACGGGTTGTTGCCCATTTTTGCATCTACATGAAATAAATGCGCCCACTCCCATGCCTGGCAACTCAGGAACAACAAGCCACCTATGATTGTGAGTATCATATATTTTACCACACCTTTTTTATCACGCTGATGTCCGGATTGTACCGCAAGTACCATTGTTACAGAACTGATGATTAATATAAACGTCATCAGACTCACAAACAACAACGGGAAATTACCTTCTAACCCCGGAAATGAGTTAAATACATGGTTAGGATCAGGCCAGCCTTCTGTAGCAAAACGTGTAGCACCGTAAGTAATAAGCAATGCCCCGAAAGTGAAGGCATCACTCACCAAAAACATCCACATCATCAGCTTACCATATTCTACATTGAAAGGACTTCTGCCTCCCATCCAGGTATTGATTTTTGTTGTAACTGAATTTGCCATATGCAATATTTATTCTTTCAAAAGTTTTTTTATGCCAGATTTAAAAATATAAAAAGGTATATCCAAAGTATATCCACAAAATGCCAGTAAGTGGCTGTGTTTTCAACCAGTGTACTGTCGTATGTTTTTACTTTACTGTTATATGATTTTATAACCACTGCTATTAATGCAATGATTCCGCCTAATACGTGTAAAATATGAAAACCGGATATTACTCCCAGAAAAGATGCCGAAGGATTGCTTCCACTGCCTAAAATACTGATGCCGGTTTGCTCCAGCGTTTGATATCCAATAAACTGTAAAACGCAGAAAGCGAGACCTAAAATGCCGGTTATAGTTATAAGGATTCTGTATTGGTTGATAGCTCTGCTTTTAAAAGCTTTTACAGCAAAATGCATTACAATACTGCTGAGTACAATCACCGCAGTAGAAATCCAGAATACGGAAGGAATAGAAAATTCAAGCCAGTTGGAATTTTCTTTCTTTACCAGATAAGCACTCGTTAATCCTGCAAAAGCCATCACAATTGATGCAATTGCTACCCAAAGCAAAAACTTTTTGGGATTATTGGGCTTTACTGTCTGTTTATTATTTGTTAGTACGTCCATTATTTAAATTTTGTCTACAAGTAAGGTTAATAATACAATGGGCAGATAAATATAACTGCTGAACATTACTCTTCTTGCAGAAGCCACATCCATTCTGATATATAGTTTGATACTTTGTATCACCATAAAAATATTACATGCTAGAACTATTATAAAACTTGCCACACCAATTGTTGTATCAAGCCCGTGTACAAACGTACCTAATACAAAGGGTAACATACCCACCGGAATCATCATCACTGAATATAAAACCGTTTGCAACGCTGTGTTCTTTGTAGGTCCTTTGTCAGAAGGCAATAGTTTGAAACCTGCTTTGCTGTAATCGTTGTGTGCAACCCAAGCAATAGCCCAGAAATGCGGAAACTGCCACAGGAACTGAATAGCGAAAAGAATTAATCCGCCAGTCCAGCTATTGTCGCCACCCTCGCTAAATCCTGCCACCCAACCAATAAGACAAGGCAGTGCGCCGGGGAAAGCTCCCACCAGCACAGCAATAGAGTTCTTGGTTTTTAGTGGCGTATATATATAAGCATACAGAAAAAGACTCAATAAAGATAATAATGCGGATTGCAAATTAAAGAAATACCACATCATAAACACACCTGCAAGTCCGGTAACTACCGCAAATGTCATGGCATGACTTTGTGAGATTCTTCCACTTGCGACAGGTCTGTTCTTTGTACGCTTCATTACCGCATCAGTATCTTTTTCCAACGCCTGATTAATAGCATTGGCACTGCCTGTAACCAGCATACCGGCTACAAACAATAAGATAATCATTTTAAGGTCGAAGTGCACATTTGGAGATAAAAGATAAGAAACCACACAGGAAAAAACTACCGTAAAGCTCAGCGTAAACTTACTTAAAGCCATGTAATCTTTCCATAAGGGAACTTTTTGTTCTCCCACCTGCTCTGTCTTCAATATTAATGCTCCTTTGTTCAAATTATCAGTTTGATGTAAATTATTTTATCTGAATAAATTAATGTTTATCTTCCGGTTCGTCCTCACCAACCGGTGTTGTTTGCATGTGATGATCCACATCTCCTTTTCCATAATCATAAGGCCAGCGATGTACTTCAGGAATTTCTCCCGGCCAGTTGCCATGTCCCGGAT
>JAEWWO010000259.1 GCA_023396345.1 Bacteroidota bacterium | reverse complement strand
GGACTGTACATAGTTCCGATATTATTGTTTGCCAATATTTTCAGTGGTATCTATTACAATTTATCTGTATGGTACAAAATTACCGACAGAATGCGTATTGGCATTTACATTACAGTAATCGGAGCTTTAATAACCATCGCCGGAAACTATTTCTTTATTCCGCAATACGGCATGCTTGCCTCGGCATGGACTACACTTGCATGTTATTTTGCTATGGTAGTGATTTGTTATTTATGGGGACAAAAATATTTTCCTATACCTTACAATGTGCTGAAAATAAGTTTTTACTTAATTACCATGCTGATTATTTTCTTTATACAGGTAATAGTAAAATTATACACTCCTGATATTTTAATCAGAACAGCAACAAGCATCATACTTTTGAGCATCTTCCTGTTGATGATTATTAAAAAAGAAGCGAACGAATTAAGCTCAATGCCTTTTATAGGAAAACATATCCGCAAATATTTTCACAAAGGAAATTAATCTTCCAAACGCTGAATTAAATTCGCTACCAGTGCTGTCCATCCGGTTTGATGCGCAGCTCCTACGCCTCTTCCGTTTTCGGAATGAAAATATTCGTAAAATAAAATCAAGTCTTTAAACAAATCTTTTCTGTAGATTTCTTTGTGCAAGCCATTTACCGGGCGATTCCCTTCGGCATTATTTTCAAATATACTTATCAGTCTCTTGCTGATAGCTTCACTTATTTCTTTTAAATCTTTTTCTTCCTTGCCTCCGGAAGGATAAGTATATTTTTTATCGGGGCCAAAAAATTTATACAACTCTCTTAATGATTCTATTAAAATATAATTTATAGGAAACCACACAGGTCCGCGCCAATTACTATTGCCGCCAAACATAGATGAATCGGACTCTGCAGGCTGAAACTGAATTTCATAATCATTACCTTCCAGATTAATGATATATGGTTCTTCGTATATTTTAGATAAAGAACGAATACCAAACGGACTTAAAAATTCCTTCTCATCCAGTAAAGATTTCATCAGCCTGTCTATACGATCTTTGGGTACTAAGGACAATAAAACGTCATCGCATCCTTCTGTTTGCTGCACCACAGGAAATTTTAATTTGTGCATGGTATTTTCTTTAAACCACGTAAAACTTTTTTTGAATTTTGGCAAGCTTTCAAATGCATCTTGCGAGATGCGCATAACGGCTATCAGCGAGAGCATACCAACAATTGAGCGTACTTTTACGGCTTCTTCTCTGCCATCGGGAAACACCAGTTTGTCGTAAAAGAATCCATCGGTTTCGTCCCAGATACCAATGTAGTCTTCGCTTATATGATTCAAGGATTCTGCTATGTACACAAAATGCCCAAAATATTTGGTAGCCATATCTTCAAAAGCCGGATCTTCTTTTGATATGTGCAAACTCATTTTCAGCATCATTAAACAATACAGTGCCATCCATGCAGTACCATCTACCTGCTCCAGTCTTGCTTTGCCGGGTACACCCTGACTTCTGTCGAAAACACCGATATTATCAAGACCAAGAAATCCGCCTTCAAACACATTGCTTTGTGCGTGATCTAAACGGTTGACCCACCAGGTAAAATTGAGAGCGAGCTTGTTGAATATTTGCTTTAAAAACACAATATCCCCTTTCCCTGTTTTCTTTTTTTCCAGATTAAAAATCATTAACGCTGCCCAGGGTTGCACCGGAGGATTTACATCACTGAAATTCCATTCGTATGCAGGTATTTGCCCGTTGGGTTTCATATACCATTCTTTCAAAAAAATCAACAACTGATTTTTTGCAAACTCCACATCCACGAGTGCCATTGTAACCACATGAAAAGCTGAATCCCAGGAAGCATACCAGGGATATTCCCACTTATCGGGCATCAACAATATTTCTTCATTGCGCAATGTTTTCCAGGCAGCATTTCTTCCTAAGTATCTGTTCATAGAAGGATTTACGTGCTGCAAATCTCCTTCAAGCCATTGCTCTACATTGTAATTATAATACTGTTTAGACCATAACATTCCGGCGAGAGCCTGACGATAAATATTCACCCAATCTTCCTTATCGCTCGGAAGAATATTTTTATAAAACACATTTGATTCGTGTATACGCTGATAAAAAATATCATTGATTTGGGCAAGCGGATTTTCAACCGTTTCACTCGTCAATCGTAAATGCAATGTATGCGTGGCTCCTGCTTCATTTGTGAGGCGATATAACGGAGAGAATTTTGTTCCTTTTTTAATTTTCGATGTAAGCTTAAAGTTATTTTTTATTACCGCCCGGTGAAACAAATCTTTTTTATAAGGATGATTATTGGGTCTTTTAAAGATTACTCTTTCGTTGGTTTCATTCTCTGTAAAGAGCCACTCATCAGGTTTATCAAAATACAATTTATAATCTCCTGACTCCGGAGAGTGAATATCCACGGCATTTTCAGTGGTTTCCGATTTACGGATAAAAGGTTTTTCATTTACATGCACAAAGCTCCATTTATTGCGCATAAATAAAGTAGGCAACACGTGAATATCGGCAGCTTTATTGCTTCTGTTAGCAACAGAAATTTTTATAAAAACATCATCCACATCAGCCTTCGCATATTCTACATATACATCAAAGTATTCATCATTATCAAATATGCCCGTTTCCAGTAACTCATATTCGGCTTCCTCAAGCGTTCTTTTTTTATTAACCTGTATTAATTCTTTATAAGGAAATGTATTTTGCGGATATTTATACAGATATTTCATATAGGCGTGCGTAGGCGTATTGTCAAGATAATAATACAACTCCTTTACATCTTCGCCATGATTACCCTGCGGATTGCTTAAGCCAAATAACCGTTCTTTTAAAATAGCGTCTTTACCATTCCACAATGCCAGAGAGAGACAGATATTTCCTTTATCATCGCTGATGCCGGCAATACCATCTTCTCCCCATCTGTATGCTCTGCTGCAAGCATCTTTATAAGAAACATAATTCCATGCATCGCCATGCTCACTGTAATCTTCACGTACCGTGCCCCATTGTCTTTCGCTCAGATATGGTCCCCATTTCAGCCAGTGTTTTTCACGTTTGTTCTTTTCATCAACTCTTTTTGCCTCTTTGTTTTCATCCTGTATGTGATGCATATATACTACTTTGGTGTTGCTGCAAAAATATAAAATGATTATTTAAGCTATGTGATATAATGTGTTATAATACTGCTTATTTATAGGAATTATTAATAAGAATGCGCCATGTGGCGCATTCCTACAAAAAATGGCAGATTAAAATTATCTGCCATTCATTTCTATTCTTATGAGAAACCTTAATTTATTTTCTTCTTCATGCTGCTTACCTGTTCCTGTAGATTGGTAACCATACTTGCCAGTTGATTCACATCCCAGTGATTTTGTTTTTCGGCACGGGTAATAATCATCTGTGCTTTCCACAATTCAAGTACATCATCAAGCAATACATTATACGGCTCATACATGGGATTATCGCTGATAAGTGTAATTTTATCTTTTACTTTATTATTGCGCGATACTCTTTTATATACAATTCCATTGCTTTTGGAAACCACAACGTATGGATTTTGATTTTTAATATCATCAACTTTCTCCACTTTTTCGCCAACAATTACACTTCCGCTTGGTGTAGGCAACATACTGTCTCCCACAATCTCAAAAGCACGATAATAACCGGGTGCAAGCATAGGAAGCGTAAAGGTATTTAATTCATCCAGAAACTCAGTATCAGCATAACCTGCCAGATAACCGGCAGCAGCTTTTACAGGTACAAACTGAATAAGATTATTCTCTTCATTCGACATTTTCATGGCACGCCTTTTATCAATATACTGACCGGAGCCTTTATCAACAGAGATATCATTGAGCAATAAATCATCCAGACTTAATTTAAAAATAGTGCTCACCTTTTCCAGAATATCCAGTCGGGGTTCTGCACGCTCTTCTTCATAAGCGCCCAATAAGGATCTTTTTATGTCCAGTTTGTTGGCAAACTGATCCTGTGTCCAACCTCTTAATTTTCTAAGGTACCGTAAGTTTTGTCCTGCGTAACTCATAATTGCTAAGTTTTTTGCGATATTAAACTAATTTACTTAGCAAATATACTAATTATTTTAGTTTGCTAAAATTTTTATCTCTTTTTTTTAATTATTTTTGCAGAATGCAATTTTTCAGCAATATACAAATCCCGGAATTAACGCCACCCATTACGTATAATGATGCTGTAATGCTTACCGGTTCTTGTTTCACAGAGCATATCGGCAATCACTTAAAAAGCGTGAAGTTTAATATTCTGCAGAATCCAAACGGTATTTTGTTTGACCCGATAAGTGTTTGCAATAGTCTGATAAGCTATGTTGAAAACAAACAATATACTTCAGAAGATCTTTTTTACCTGAACGAAGCCTGGCATAGCTGGCAACACCACAGTCGCTTTTCAGGAATGGATAAAGAAAAAGTATTGCAACAGATTAACGCCTCTCAGAAGGAAGCACATCGTTTTTTAAAAGATGCCAAATGGCTGATTATTACTTTGGGTTCTTCTTTTTCTTACAGATTAGTTCAGGAGAATTCACCCGTTGCCAATTGCCACAAAGCGCCTGCGCAAACTTTTCGTAAACATTTATGCACGATTGAAGAAATTGTTGCAGCCCTTGATATCACTATATTTCGCTTGTTTCAGTTTAATCCTGACTTACGGATATTATTCACCATAAGTCCGGTA
>JAEWWO010000255.1 GCA_023396345.1 Bacteroidota bacterium | reverse complement strand
AAGAAGGTGATAAACTGATTTATAAACTCCTCAACAATGGTTTAGACAATCCTAATAAAAAAGAAAAAACAGAAAACGGATTTCAAAATATATTGCAGGGAAAATCTGATAAGAATATTACAGAACGTGCCTTGCGTTACGATCTTACTATTCCCTTTGCAAGATACGTTGCCATGAATCACGGGCAACTTACTTTTCCGTACAAGCGATACCAGATTCAACCGGTATGGCGTGCAGACCGTCCGCAGAAAGGACGTTACAGAGAATTTTATCAGTGCGATTGCGATGTAGTGGGAAGCAAATCTTTGCTGAACGAACTGGAGTTAATAAACATTTATCATCAGGCTTTCAGTAAACTGAATATTCCCGTTGAAATAAAAATCAACAACAGAAAAATACTTGCTGCACTGGCAGAAAAATGCGGAGGCTGTGATAAACTTACAGATATCACTATCGCCATAGACAAACTCGATAAAATTGGTATTGAGAAAGTAAAGGAAGAACTTGTTGTAAGAGGCTTAGAAAATCAACAGATAGAAACCATAGAAAAATATCTTTCCGTTGCCGGAAGTAATACGGAAAAACTTACATCAATAAAAGAATTATTGGGCGACCAGCCACTTGCTGCGGAAGGAATTGGGGAGCTGGAATATTTATTAAACAATGTCTATGCCGATAATCTGACTGCTGACTTTACACTTGCAAGAGGATTAAATTATTACACAGGTACCATATTTGAAATTAAAGCACTGAATGTAAGTATCGGCAGTATTGGTGGCGGTGGCAGATATGATGACCTTACAGGATTGTTTGGAGTACCCAATATTCCCGGTGTGGGTATCAGCTTTGGTGTAGACAGAATTTATGATGTAATGGAAGAGTTGCAACTTTTTCCGCAAACAGTGCAACAGACAACCGATGTATTGTTTTTTAATTTAGGAGAAAAAGAAAGCATGTCGGCATTTCATCTGATGCAGCAACTACGCAATCAACAAATACGTTGCGAGCTATACCACGAAAAAGCAAAATTTGACAAACAATTTAAATATGCTGAAAAGAAAAATATTCCGCACATTATTATTATCGGAGAAAGTGAATTACAAAATAATTCCTGTGTAGTTAAGAATTTATCTACCGGTGAACAACAAAATTTCTCTATGGATAATTTAAAAGAATTGGTAAATTATTTCCACAAATAAAGGGAATACCAATTGATTTTGTTTAATTTGTATTATTAAAAAATGAAAATGAATAACAGAACTATATTATTGTTTGCTTTGTGTTTACTGATTCTTGCTTCCTGCCGAAGAAGAAACATACCTGCAAAAACTACGGAAACTACTAATCGTCCACCTGTTTCACCCGACAGAGTACCGAGCGATAAACAATACATGACTAAAGCAGTTGTGCCGCTCGACAACAAAATTGAAGGCAACGAAAATGTGAATGTCAACATCAACACCAATGCTTCAAAAGTTCCTGCTGCTACAGAAAAAGCAATGGCAGTTATCGACAGCAAAGGCAATGTGGTAGTGGATCCTAATATTTTACCCAATCATGTAAATCATAATTTAGATTCTATCAGTATGGTTGTAAGAGCTTATACACCGAATCAGGCAAAAAATCTTACCAGCCGTTACAACGTAATACCTCCACGCGTTATCTATGTACCTGCAAGCATGCAAAAACAAGGCGCACGCGGTGTTTACTTTCTGTATAAAATTCCTAATAACTCGCTGTGGTACTGGAAAAGAAATGACGGTTATTTTTATATAGATGAAAATCACTACAATTAGAGTGAATAATTAATAAGGATGAAAGCATTATCTGTAAAACCTCCCCTTTTCAGAGAGTAAAATAAAACATATTTACACACATCAACATTTTCAGAGCTAAAGAATTATCTTCGCTATATGCATTATTTATCTGCGGAGAACATTACTAAAAGTTTTGGCATTACGCCTTTGTTTGAAAATATTTCCTTCAACATAAATGAAGGAGATAAAATTGCTTTGATAGCCCGAAACGGTGTAGGCAAGAGCACTTTACTAAAAATCATAACCGGCAAAGAAACTGTGGATGAAGGCAAAATCTGGATTCATAAAGATGTATCCGTGGCTCTCTTTGAGCAAAATCCTGATTTTGAAGAAGAGAAAAATGTATTGGAAAATGTACTGCACATCAATCATCCTACGATACAACTTATCAAAAATTACGAACAGGCGCTCAAGCATAACGATAACGAAACGCTTACCGGTCTTATACCTCAAATGAACGATGCAGGCGCATGGGATTTTGAATATAAAGTAAAGGAAATACTGGGCAGACTAAATATTACCGAATACGACCAGTTGCTGCATACCATGAGCGGCGGACAACGCAAAAGAGTTGCACTCGCTAAAACTCTTATAGATATTGGCTTTGAGCATAAGCATACATTGCTTATGATGGATGAACCAACCAACCATCTGGATGTGGAAATGATCGAATGGCTGGAGAATTATCTCAATCACGAAAAAATAACCTTGTTGCTTGTTACGCACGACAGATATTTTCTAGACGCAACCTGCAATCAGATTTGGGAGCTGGAACGCTCGGCATTACACGTTTACAGAGGAGATTATGACAACTATTTAGAGAAAAAAGCACAGCGTATAGAAAACGAAATTGCAAGTATTGATAAAGCTAAAAACCTCTACAGAAAAGAACTGGAATGGATGCGCAAACAACCCAGAGCGCGCACTACTAAAAGCAAAGCGCGTCAGGATAATTTTTATCTGGTTGAAGATAAAGCAAAGCAAAAGGTTGTGGACAGTCAGCTTGAACTGAACATGAAAATGTCAAGGCTTGGCGGTAAGATTATTGAAATGAAAAAAGTATATAAGTCTTATGGCGACCTTCCTATTCTAAAAGGCTTTGATTATACATTCAGCAAAGGAGAACGCATTGGTGTTGTTGGAAAAAACGGAGCAGGAAAATCTACGTTTCTGAATATTTTGCAGGGATTGCAGGAAGCAGACAGTGGAAAAATAAATGTAGGCGAAACGGTTGTATTTGGAAACTACTCGCAGCAGGGTTTAGAAATAAAAGAGAATCTGCGTGTAATAGAATACGTAAAATCTTTTGCAGAAAATTTTCCGCTGGCAAAAGGCGGAAGCCTGAGTGCTGCTCAGTTTCTGGAATTATTTTTATTCCCTCCCGAAAAACAATTTACTTTTCTGGAATCCTTATCCGGCGGGGAAAAAAAGCGTCTGCAATTACTCACCATTCTTTTCAGAAATCCAAACTTTTTAATTTTGGATGAGCCTACCAACGATTTGGATTTACCTACATTGGGCGTACTGGAAAATTTTTTATTGGAGTTTCCTGGGTGTGTGCTGATTGTTTCGCACGACCGTTATTTTATGGACAAGTTGGTTGATCATCTTTTTGTATTTGAAGGAGACGGTATTATTACTGATTATCCCGGAAACTACAGTCAGTTCAGAGTCTGGCAAAAGGAAAAAGAGCAGAAAGAAAAAGAAAATCAACCTGCTGTTGAAAAAGTTTTTCAACTTAAAGAGGAAAATAATACAGCAGAAAAAAAGAAAGCATCTTATAAAGAGAAGAGAGAATTTGAAACTCTGGAAAATGAAATTGCAGAGCTGGAAGCAGAAAAATCACAACTGGAAAACGAACTCTCTAACCCTGATGGTGATTATGAATTACTCACAAAATATAGTCATCGCATCAGCGAAATATCAGTATTGCTGGAAGAAAAAGAGATGCGCTGGCTGGAGCTGAGCGAATTGATTATGTAACATTTTTTTAATCAGAAAATTTTATGGCATTCAACATTCGTGTGTATGGAATTGTACTTAAAGACAATCATATTTTATTAAGCGATGAAACTATTTACGGAAAATACTACACTAAATTTCCCGGCGGAGGATTGGAGTTAGGCGAAGGTACGCGCGATTGCATCAAACGGGAATTTATGGAAGAAATGAACTGGAACGTAGAAGCCGGCGAACATGTATATACTACAGATTTTTATCAGCAGTCAGCCTTCAATGCGGATGATCAGGTTATTTCTATTTATTATATGGTAAATCCTTTAGAAGAAAAAGAAATACAATACAGCAATGAACCAAGTTTTGCGGAGATGGAAAACTTTCGCTGGGTGCCTATAAACGATATTACAGAAGAAACGTTGACACTACCGATTGATAAGATTGCAGTGAAAATATTCCTGCAGAAATTAAAACAGATATAAAATTTCTTATCTTCGATACTTTATTACTTACTAATTATGCTTAAAGAAAATTTTGTAGAATATATAGAACAGGGTATTAAGGAAAACTGGCAACACCCTGCCCTTTCAGATTATAAAGGCGAATCATTTACCTACGCTGAAGTCGGCATTATTATTTTACGCTTGCACGAAACCTTTAAAAAGCTTGATGTAAAGCGTGGAGATAAAGTTGCTCTCATCAGTCGCAGCTCAGCACGCTGGGCAATTGTGTATCTTGCAACTGTATCTTACGGAGCAACCATAGTGCCTATACTTCCTGAATTTAAACCAGACGATTTGCAGCAACTGGTAAATCATTCCGATTCTGTTGTACTTTTCTGCGAAGAAACTATATACAGCAAATTTGAAGAGAATGTGATGAAGAATTTAAAAGCCACATTATCTGTCAACAGTTTTGCAACTTTACAATTCAGCAAACCTGAATATGAAGATATTTATACCATGTCTGAAATTGCCAATACTTCTCAGGAAAGTTTTTTCCTTCCTGTAGTGCCTAATGATGCATTGGCTGTAATCAGCTATACATCAGGAACCACGGGCTCTGTAAAAGGTGTGATGCTGCCTTATAACAGTCTTGCAGCCAACGTAAAATTTGCTCAGGAAAATATGCCTTTGGAATCCGGAGATAAAATTGTTTCTTTCCTTCCGTTGGCGCATGCGTTTGGATGTGCGTTTGAGTTATTGTTTCCTTTTTCATTAGGATGTAATATTACCATTCTCACAAAATCTCCTTCGCCACAAGTAATTCTGCAAGCGTTTGGAGAGGTGAAACCTGCATTAATATTATCTGTTCCTTTGGTTATTGAAAAAATTTATAAGAATAAAATTATCCCGCTGTTAAAACAACCGAAGATTAAATTTATGACCAGTGTTCCTCTGTTAAGGAATGTTGTTTACAAAAAAATAAATAAATCTTTGTCTGATGCTTTTGGCGGAAAATTTAAAGCAATAGTTGTTGGTGGTGCGGCTTTCAGCAAAGAAGCCGAACAATTTTTCAGAAAAATAAAATTCAAATTTACGGTAGGTTACGGAATGACGGAATGCGGCCCGCTCATTAGCTATACTCCTTGGGAAGAGTTTAAATTAAGCTCTTCAGGTAAAGTGATTGACACATTGGAAGCAAAAATTATTTCTGATAAACCTGCTGAAATTCCCGGTGAAATCATGGTACGCGGTGAAGGTGTGATGACAGGTTATTACAAAAATGAAGAACTGACTAAAGAAATCATAGAACCCGATGGCTGGATGCATACAGGTGATTTGGGAACTATAGATCCTGATGGCACCATATATATTAAAGGCAGAAGCAAAACCATGTTACTCGGAGCAAGCGGACAAAATATTTATCCTGACGAAATAGAAGCAGTGCTTAATAATATGCATGGCGTTGGCGAAAGTCTGGTAATACAACGCGAGAATAAATTAATTGCCTTGATTTATCCCGATCAGGATGTGGTACAAAAAGAAAAACTAAATGAAGAAGCATTGATGAAACTATATAAACATCACATCAACGCTCTTAATCATAAAATGCCGAAGTTTATGAATGTGGCTGATTTTAATATTCAGAAAGAAGAATTTATAAAAACACCGAAGAGAAGCATCAAGAGATATTTGTACATATAACGCAAGACTCATCATCTAAAAAAATGTCATCCTTCGCATAGCGAAGGATGACATTTTTTTAGATAGCTCTTTGTATTCTATTAAGAAAAAATATCTTTTAATTTATCAAAGAAATTCTTTTCTGATTTGGTAGGATTTGGTTTAAAGTTTTCACTCTCTTCCATTTTACGCAGTGCTTCTTTTTCATCATCCGATATATGTTGTGGTGTCCAGATGTTTACATTTACCAGTTGATCGCCTTTTCCATAACGGTTCACATCCGGAAACCCCTTCCCTTTCAATCTGAATAATTTTCCGCTTTGTGTGCCGGCAGGAATTTTTATTTTAGCACGTCCGTCAATGGTAGGCACTTCTATAGTAGTTCCGAACACGGCTTCGGGAAATGAGATATGAAGATCGTAGCCAACATTCATTCCGTCTCTGTGCAGGTCAGGATGTTTTTCTTCTTCAATCAAAGTAATTAAATCGCCGCTCATACCGCCACGTTCGCCGGTATTTCCCTTACCGCTCATGCTTAGCTGCATACCTTCCTGTACGCCTGCCGGTATTTTTATATCGATGGTTTCTTCGCCATATACTCTGCCCTCGCCTTTACAGCTTGAACAATTGGCTGTAATAATATAACCTTCACCATTACAGGTAGGACATTGTGTTACAGTCTGCATCTGACCCAGAAAAGTATTGGTTACTTTTCTTACCTGACCCGAACCATGACAGGTTTTACAATCCTGAATACTGTTTTTATCTTTTGCACCGGAACCGTCGCAGGTATTACAGCTCACATATTTTTTTACTTTAATGCTTTTGGTGACGCCTGCTGCTATTTCCTGATAATTCAGTCTTACTCTCACTCTCAGATTACTTCCTCTTCTGCCCGCAGCCCTTTGCGACTGTGCGCCGCCGAAGAAATCTCCAAAGCCGCCGTCTCCGAAAATATCACCAAAATGACTGAATATATCTTCCATATTCATGCCGCCGCTTCCGTAACCTCCGCCCATGCCCGGACCAAAAGCCTGATGTCCGTAACGATCATACTTAGCTCTTTTGGTTTCGTCGCTCAGTACTTCATAGGCTTCCGCAGCTTCTTTAAATTTTTCTTCTGCTTCGTGATCTCCCGGATTTCTGTCGGGATGATACTGCATTGCTACTTTGCGATAAGCCTTTTTTATCTCGTCAGCATTGGAAGACTTTGACACACCCAATACTTCGTAGTA
>JAEWWO010000029.1 GCA_023396345.1 Bacteroidota bacterium | reverse complement strand
ACCTTTATAGAGGAGATTTTTGGTTTAATGATAATGAATTTTTCAGTGATAATTCATGGAATCGCTCAGCTTTGGGCAATAGTGTTACTTTTGGGACTATAAATGCAGATGACGGGGAAGCATTGAGATATTGGACAGTTTCTTACAAAGCAATTGCAAGAGTAAATACATTTCTTGCGCATAAAGATCGTGCCGCATCTAACACAACACCAGCTGTGATGACCAGGCTGGAAGCCGAAGCTCGTCTCATAAGAGCTCAACAATATGCTCGTCTAATCTCAAAATTCGGAGATGTCCCATTCCTTACCCAACCTATAGAATTATCTCAGGCCTATGGTATTAAGAGAACAGGAAAAGACACTATTTTAAATTTCATATATGATGACCTGGATTTTGCAGCTGCTAATCTTCCTTCAAGTTATTCAGGATCGCAAGTGCGCAGGTTTACCAAAGGTTGTGCATATGCTGTAAAGGCACGCATTGCATTGTACATGAATGATTGGCAAAAAGCGAAGGATGCTGCAAGCGAAATAATGAAACTGGCAGATGCCGGCATTTATGCATTACACGCTAATTACAGAGATCTTTTTTTGAAATCAGGTGAAACCAGTAAAGAAATAATTATTAGTATTCCAAGAGATGAAGCTTTAAACGCAGTAAGCGGAGCATCTTATGTGCAGGATTTTATTTCAAGAAACGCCGGCGGCTATGGGGCACGTATACCCACAAGAGAAATAGTAGATGCTTATGAGTGTACTGATGGGTTGCCAATTGATGAATCCCCATTGTATAATCCTCATAAACCCTTTGCTAATCGTGATCCACGCTTGACTGATAATGTTGTTGAATTTGGTACAATGTGGCTAAGGTACTCTTATCAACCACATCCTGATTCTCTTACAGTTTATAGCTCTAAAACAAACACGAGAGTTAGAAATAATGACACAAGAGCCATTGCAAACTTTGCAAGCTTCACTGGTTTTTTGTGGAAGAAAGGAATAGATGAGACTTGGGCAGATAGATTGAAAGAAGATAATGATAATATACTTTATCGTTATGCGGAGGCCTTACTTACCTATGCGGAGGCCAAAGTTGAATTAGGAGAGGCAGATGCCTCTGTCTTAAGAGCAATTAATTTGGTAAGAGCCAGAGCTTACCGTGTAAATGTTAATCAAACAAGTTCTTATCCGGCAATAACTACAACAAATATATCGCAACTAAGAAAAATAATTCGTAGAGAAAGAAGAGTAGAATTCCCTTTAGAAGGATTGAGATATATGGATTTGATTCGATGGAAGATAGCAGAGAAAGCTCTTACCCGACCCGTTATTGGATTGCCTGACCCGGCAAAACAAGACAGGTCAAAATGGCCCTTCCCAGGAATAACACCTATTGATGAAGATGGAATTGCAGACTATTCTGTATTTGGTAGTGACGTAAAACAACTTGCTAATAGAAACTTTGACAAAGAAAGGCAATACCTATGGCCTATTCCTAATGTAGACAGAATTCAGAATCCAAGTCTTGTTCAGAATCCTGGATATTAAAAGTATAATAATAAGAGACTAAATATATATATTATTTAAAAAACACCTTATAAAATATCCATTGAGATTGAGAATCTATACCAACCGGAAATGATCATATAGATTTGAGAATGATGAGTTGCTCTTCCAATAACTATGGGTAGCAAATAGAAAAAAATCAAGTATTAACACATGAAATGAGCCATGAAAATGCTTCGCACAAACCGCAGATTATTAGCGAAACAAAGTTCACTAGAAGTAATTTCATGTAACCATTAAAAATATAAAAGATAAACACATGAAAAAATATTTATTATCGTACTGCTTATGTTTAATGTCATTAACATTAATTACAAAGGGTTTTTCACAATATAAGTGGGATCAGGTAAAGTTTGGAGGGTCTGGTGCAGTACCCACTATTAAGTCACATCCCAAGGTGCCAGATCTATATTTTATAGCAACTGATGTAGGAAGTCCTTATCGATGGAATAGTATAACACAGAAATGGGAACCAATGATGTTGTTTAAAGCATTTCCTACAGAGTATTGGGGCAGCGCCAATCAACAATGTGGCGATATAGCGATTGATCCAAATGATGTTACAGGAAATATATTATATGCCACTGTACAAAATGGCAGAGGAACCGCCCCTGAAAAACCTTCTAATATGGGTACAGTAGTGAAATCTTATGACAGAGGAGAAACATGGATAGATTTAAATTTACCCATAATTGTAAAACCGAATGAAAGGCAATATTTGACAGACCGTTTACTTGTTGATCCAAACAACAGCAATGTTGTTTGGGTGACCACAGATAGAAATGGAACATATAAAAGTAATGATGCAGGTGCTAATTGGACTAAAGTTATTACCGGTGTACCCGATGAAAATCCGAAGCTAGATCAAGAAGGTAAAATTATAGGATACAATGCTAGTACATGTTTCCTTGCTTTCGACGTAAGCAAAGGCACTATTGTGAACAATCAGGGACAGAATATCACAAAAAGGATATACTTAGGGTCACGGGATGGGCTGCATATAAGCGAAGACGGCGGAGCAACTTTTTCTTTAATGGCAAATAGCCCCGACACTACTAGAAGAATAACATTACACAAAGATGGTACCCTTTATATGACAGCCACCGATACCCTCTATAAAATGGTTAATGATGTTTGGTATGATATTTCACCTGTTGTAGGAAAACCTTATGCTGGAGTAGCAGTCAATCCTAAAAATAGTAAGGAGATAGTAGTAACAACTACAAACTCTTGGAATAAAGATGCAGTATATAGAAGCAATGATGGGGGAAATCCTGGTTCTTGGGTAAAACTTAATAGTACAAAAGACATTTCTGAAGCACCTCATTTGGACCGGGGTGGTATTGAAGTTGGAAATGTGGGATACAATTCTTTTGAAATAATATGGGATCAATTTCATGATGATATGGTATGGCTCGTAGATCAATCAGCCGTTTATCAGGGAATAAATATATGGGGAAATCCTGTAAACTGGAAACTTAGAGCTAATGGATTGGAAGAAATAGTGGTAACAGGGCCTTTGTCAGCCCCTCCAAAAGGTATCAATGTTTTGTTATCTAGTTTCGCTGATATTGTAGGAGGTGCTGAGCACGCATCCTTGTCAGAAACACCAACACGGACAATGGCGAAGAGTGCCTTAGGTGTAAACAATTGGGGAGGGTTAAATTCTCAGGATGTAACATTTCAATATTCTAATCCCAATTTCTTAGCAAGAGTAGGAAGTATAACTTGGGACAATTTAGATATCGTAAATTCAAGAGCAGGTTATTCATTAGATGGAGGAGTTACTTGGCATAGGTTTGCTATATCCCCGGGTATGAGAGGAAGAATAGTAATTCCTTCGGGAGGTAACAGGATTATATGGCTTACACAGGCTGATGGCTGGTCAAAGATTGGGCATGTTTATTATACAGATGATTTTGGAAATTCGTGGAAGTTGTCTCAAGGAGCACCAGCGGGAATATTGCCCTATGGAGACCAGTGGTATATATATCCAGGTGCAAATTATATTGCAGCAGATAAGGTAGACCCAAACCTGGTGTATATTTGGGATAGAGGAAATTTCTATGTAAGTAAAGATGCAGGAGCATCATTTGAGGTGTCTGCAACAGGATTACCATCAGCTCATAATAATCCTGACAATAATAGTTCTTATCCCGTAATGAGCAACATTGCAACAACACCCAAAAAAACAGGTGATATATGGCTAGCACATGGCATGCAAACGATGGGAGGTCTTTACCATTCTTCTGATACAGGTAAAACATGGACTGTTATACCCAACATTAAGCCAAGATGGGTTGCTACCGGACTATCTGACACAACAGATAACGCTTATCCTATTGTTTTTGTTACTTCAGCAGGAAGCACAATTATTGGGATTAACTTTGGACTCTTTAGATCTGACGATTTAGGAACGACCTGGAACACGGTGTCAGAAAGAATTCCAGGTATTGCAAGAAACCTGACAGCAGATAATAAAGGTAGAGTATTTGCAGGTATTCAGGGAAACGGCATGTGGTATGCTTCACCTGCAGGAGGCGCAGTTGTGGCAGTGAATATACTTAATTCTCAATCTGATACTACTACAGTGGGGCAAACGGTTCAATTACAAGCTATATTGGAACCAAAATATCCTAGTAACTCAGATGTAGTTTGGAGTACTTCAAACCAAGCAATAGCCACTGTAGACCAAAATGGTTTGGTAACAACAATAAGTGATGGAACCGTAACTATAACCGTTACTGCTGATGGAGGTATAACAAATTCTAAAATAATTACAGTTAAACCGGTAATTTATGCCGATAGCATAGCAGTAGATTCTGTATTATATGCAACTTTAAATATGAACAAAATGCTTTCAGCAAGAGTATACCCTGAGCTTACAACAGATAAAACACTTATTTGGACTATAGATGACAATTCTATAGCAAGATTAGATTCTAATGGCACTGTATTTGGGCTGAAGCAAGGCACAGCAAATGTAATCGTTAAAACTAAAACAGGAACAGTAGCCAAATCTGTAAAGCTAATAGTGAATACTACGGTTCTTGCTATTAATGCCGGCACTGAAATAGCAGGGTATGAATTTCAAAATAAATCTTTAGGACAATTTATTCCTGACGGACCAAATGGTGACAATAATTTATGGAAAGCTGGCGCAGGCTATGCAGGTAATCCGGTTTCTAAAAATATAAATATCACGCAAGCTGTAGAACCAGCACCAATGCGCGTTTATCAATCTCTAAGATATAGTGGTCAAAATATTACCCCATTAAGATATTTTTTTAGAAATCTTATACCTAATTCTAATTATCAATTAAGACTACATTTTGTAGAAACAAATAGTTCTATAGCTGTAGGCTCAAGAAAATTTAATGTAGTTATAAATAATTTATCAGATAGTCTCATCGACTTTGATATCAGAGCCGCAGCAGGAGGCATTGATATTGCTACTGTTAAATCATTAAATGTCACTTCTGATGCTAATGGATTGGTAACAGTTTTTTTCTATCCTGTAAAAGGAAATTGTATTATAAACGGATTGGAATTAAGACTTATACCACTTCAAGGAATAACCATTACTTCCGCAGGAAATACATTGTCAATAAACAATACTGATACTCTCAAAGCTATATCAATTCCGCAGAACGCAACAAATAAAAATGTTTTTTGGAAATCTTCTGATACTTCTGTCGCCACAATTAATCAAAATGGTATAATTACAGGGCGCAAAGAAGGCTCTGTGATATTCACAGCTACGTCTATTGAAGGAAATTTTGAAACTACAAAGGAATACACAGTTCAGGAACTTTCTATAGAGTCTATAACTGTCAATCCGGATTCGGCACTTTTATCTGTAGGAGATTCTATTGTTATAACAGCTACCGTAAATCCTCCCAATGCTACAAATAATAAAATCATTTGGAGTTCATCAGATAGTTCAGTAGTCACAGTTGACCAAGCTGGAAAAGTTAAGGCTATAAAGGCAGGAAAAGCCATTATCACAGCTTCTAATATAACCAATACACATCATGCTTATACAAGTATAGAAGCGGTAAATATCATTGCTACAGATTTGATTTTAGATCCTACCCAAGAGAATGTAGGAGTGCAAGATACACTGTTAATAAGAGCCAAAATATTACCATCTAATGCTACAAACAAAAAAATAAAGTGGGAGTCTTCTAATCCAAATATAGCAACAGTTGATTCCTTAGGAATATTAACAGCAATAGCCGAAGGCAATGTTAATATTACTGCTACAGTAGAAGACATAAGCCAAATTACAAAAGTTGCTGATATTCATATTGTCCCAATGGGAATATGCGGTCTGTCAGAAAATAATGGATTTGAAAGTGATTTTGTGGAATGGAGTAAGTCTCAAAATCCTTCTTTAATTGTTACAAGTAAAACGGTAGTTCATAATGGTTATAAATCAGCTTCAATAATACCAAGTACACTAAAAGGTACAATAGCAAAAAAAACACCTATTAATGTAGTCCCCGGTTCTACCTTAACCCTTACTTGTTGGTATAAGATCGAAAGTTCATTAGATCAATGGGGAAATGTTCAATGGCCATGGAATGCAGGCTATGGAATATTTTTTAATGATGCAACTAACAACCAGGTTGGGAGTAACCAGTATACAATACATGATATAACAGGAGTAAGGGATGGCTGGGTTCAATATACTCTTAAACAAGTTGTACCACAAAATGCTAAAACAATGGGATTATGGATATCAAAAACCGGCCCCGGTACTTTGTATATAGATGACAATTGTATAAAAGTGCAAGTAGATAGTATAACTGCTAATATAAAAGAGGTGGTAATGAAACTTGGGGAAAAAGTACAAATAAATGCGAGTATATGGCCTAATAACGCTACAGATAAAACCATAATATGGCGATCTACAAATCCCACTATTGCTACAGTAGATAGTTTAGGAACAATTACAGGAAATACACAAGGTACGGCTTCAATTATAGTTACCGCTTTAAATGAAGGAAATACTTTTAACGCTACAGCATATAAATTAAATAATTCGGGAGGATCAGGAATCCTAGCCTCTTCAAATAAAAGATTAGATTTATATTCCGCATCAAGTTTTGATTTAGGAACTCCGGTTTCCGATACTGTTAATGTGATAGTAAGTAATGAAGTACTCCCTGTTGAACTTGTTCATTTTAATGTAGAAAAAGAAAATAATGGCGTGAAACTTTATTGGTCAACAGGATTTGAAAAAAATAATAAAGAGTTTATTGTGTATCGTTCAGCAGATGGTAAAACATTTAAACAGTTATTATCAGAAAAAAGCAAAAATAATAATGGTGCAACCTATGAGGTTTATGATTATAACCCTCTAAAAGGAATAAGTTATTATAAACTTTCTCAAGTGGATACAGACGGAGGAATTAAAGATCTCTCAACTAAGAGTATTAATTTTTCTGCGAATGAATTATCTGTACAATTATTTCCTAATCCGGCAAGAGATATTGTTAACCTACGCATCTATTCTCCTGAGGAAAGTATTATAAAAATTATTTTATATAATTCATCCGGAATAAATGTTCTTTCTCATTCGTTAACAATTAAAAAAGGATATAATAACACAAATTTAAAATTAACGAATGTATCAAAGGGAATTTATTTTGTAACACTGGTAGATGTCAAAACTGGAAATAAGGAAACAATAAAAATGATGGTAGAATAATAATTTTTTATAAACCACTTATATTTAAAGTCAGTCATATAATTTATATGGCTGATTTTATTTATAAAAAGTATTATTAATTTCATTATAAGAATAGTCAACAAATCATAAATTTCAGATAAAAAAGTATTATAA
>JAEWWO010000229.1 GCA_023396345.1 Bacteroidota bacterium | reverse complement strand
CAATTGTTATTCTTGGATTTTTGCTTATTGCACTTACAGTTGCAGGGGTGAAGATTAGTGCGCCTTCTTTTAAGTGGAGCAATTCCGAAGAGCTTTTTACAAAAGTTTTATCTGTTGATAATTTGCTGAAAGTTTTTTGGCAGTTTGTGGTAGTTTACAGTGTTTCCCTACTGGCAATGTTATTTATTAACAAGCCTGTAATGCCCATGGTTAAAAGCTTTCCGGTGATTTTTATAATTACTGTTCTTGCATTAACCTTAGCAGGAAACAACTCCATGCGTGAGCTTAATCTTGAAGCAGTAATCTTTAGCCTCGGAATAGGATTGCTTATTAATAATACCATAGGTGTTCCCGACTGGATAAAAAAATCGCTCAGCTCTGAGATGTTTGTAAAAATAGGATTGGTTCTACTGGGTACTACTATTATCTTCAGAGATATTTTAAAAGACGGAGGACTGGGATTGATACAGGCACTGATTGTTGTATTGTGTGTCTGGTATTTTGCATTTTACCTTTGCAAGCTTTTTAAAATAGATAAAGATATGGGCTTAATGATTTCGAGTGCAGTATCTATTTGCGGCGTTTCTGCTGCCATTGCTACATCAGGAGCCATAAAAGGCGACAGCAAAAAATTATCTTATGTAATTTCTCTGGTGTTGATAGTTGCTGTGCCGATGATGATTTTTATGCCTTATATAGCAGAATATATGGGACTTTCTCAAAGGGTTACCGGAGCCTGGCTTGGCGGCAGTATTGATACCACAGGAGCCGTAGCCGCATCAGGAACGCTTGTAGGTGACGAAGCGCTTAAAACCAGCACCATTGTTAAGTTTGCACAAAATGTGCTGTTGGGTATCGCTGCGTTTGCCATTTCTATTTACTGGACATACATCAACACCAAAGCCGGTGCAAAACAGGAGAAACCCACGCTGGGCATCATTTGGGAAAGATTTCCAAAATTCATACTGGGCTTTGTGGCTGCTTCTTTGCTTTTTTCTTTTGTGCTATCGCCGGAGCAAACTGCCTTGGTTAAAAACGATTTAAAAAATCTGCAAATCCTTTGGTTTGCTCTTGCCTTTACAAGCATTGGACTGGAAACAAAATTTTCTGAAATATTCAGCAAAGAAAATAAAAAACCGTTGTATGCATTTTTAATTGCACAGTTCTTTAATATACTGTTGACGCTGCTTATAGCCTGGTTGTTGTTTAGATAATATGATTATAATCGGTGATAATCGTGCGCAAAAATTCAACAGGATTTTCACGGCGCTTTATATGTAAGACCGATTCAATTTTTCCCGCAGTTTCTACAGCTAAATAATATCCCTGCTCTTTGTGTTGCATCATCAGCACCTCTTTTATCAACTGCATATCTTCTGCTGATAAGTTCACTACTTCAGGATAAACCATCTGATAGTTTTGTATATCGGGCATGTATAAAGTTTCCTGCAAAGATCTTTTCGGACGGGTTGATACCACAGTTGTATTGGCAGCTAAATCGCCCAAACGCTGAGCCTTATTGGTTACCGCAACTGCAACTACCGCAACCGCCCCCTGCGAAATGGTAATATCAATCAACCTGAAAAGCCAGCGTATAAGATACTGACCAAATGAAGGCTGTGTACCATTGAGGCTGATAACTTTTATCTTCATTATTCGCTTGCCTAAGCTTTGTCCGTTCATAAACAATTCGAATAATAAATGGTAGAGCATAACAGGAATTCCTAAAATAAACAATCCTACAGAACCATAATCATCCATCAACCCCGTTTCACTCAAAACCCAAAAACAAACCAACATATAGGCTACGGTAAAAATGCCGTCAAGCAATGCTGCTATGAGTCTGCTGCCTAAACCTGCCAGTTCATATTCAACATCTATGTTTTGAGCTGTAGAGATAGATATATATGCCATGTGACCGGAAAATTAATATTATTTTTTTATTTATTTATAATGCAAAAGAAACTATTTTTACAATAATAAATAAATCTTCTGTCAAATTTTTAGTAGCCTTGTAATCAATGCGTGAAAGCCAGTTTTTGAAAAACAATGCAGATAAGTGGAAACAAATGGAAGCTGATGCACAGAATCCACGGTTATCTGCTGATGATCTGGCACAAAGTTTTATAGAAGTAACAGATGATTTGGCTTACGCAAAAACCTTCTATCCTAAAAGCAATACAGTTAATTATCTGAATCAGATTGCCTCTTTATATCATCAAAAAATATACAAAAACAAAAAGGAAAATCGTGGCAGAATTCTTTGGCTCTGGCAATATGAACTTCCTTATCTGTTTAGATTGTACAGAAAAACAATTATGATTGCATCTCTTATTTTTTTATTAAGTCTGCTGATTGGTATTTTTTCTGCTATGCAGGACGATAGTTTTGTAAGGCTGATTATGGGCGATAATTACGTAAACATGACGCTGGAAAATATAAAAAAAGGCGATCCATTTGGTGTATATAAGCAGGATGACTCGTTGCCTATGTTTCTGGGAATTTCTCTCAACAATATCCGCGTTACATTCCTCGCTTACGTTAGTGGTATTCTCTTTTCCATTGGTCCGATATTTATGTTGTTTAAAAACATTGTTATGCTGGGCGCATTTGAAACATTTCTTTTTCAGCATAATCTCGGGTTAAAAAGTATTCTTGTAATTTTTATTCACGGTACTTTAGAAATATGGGGAATTATTGTTGCCGTAACATCGGGTATGATACTGGGCAACAGCATTTTATTTCCCGGCACATACAGCCGCATGCAGTCAATGCTGCGAGGCGCAAAAGACGGACTGAAAATTGTTTTCGGACTTATTCCTTTGTTTATTGTTGCAGGATTTCTGGAAGGCTATGTTACCCGTCATACAGAAATGCCTGTAGTTTTAAGTGCAGGCATTCTTATTATAAGTCTTGCTTTTATTGCCTGGTATTTTTTTATTTATCCTGATAAAATCTATAAAAAATATCACACATTAATTGATAATGGAGATATTGATATTCATTCAAACTTTAAAAAATGGTCACAAAAAAAATCGAATTCAGAAAAGTAAGAGAATTTGGTGAAAACATCAGCGATACATTCACCTTCATTAAGCAGGAGTTTAAGCCATTGCTTAAAAGTTATTTGCTGATAGCAGGCGTATTGATTTTAATTACAACATTGCTGTTGGGTGTTTTCATGGGTTCTATCTATGGCGGACTTTTTGAATCTGTAATTAATGACAGTGGCGCTGAGACTGTTCCACAGTTTTCAGGTTTATCAGTAGGCAGCATCATAGCTATATTTTTTCTCGGACCTTTAACAGTAGCAGCTATAAATACCGTAGTCTCCTGCTACATAAAATTATACATGGAAAAAGGTAAAATTTCCCCAACCCTTGAAGAAGTGTGGAGGGAAACCTCAAAACATCTCTTGAGCGTAATATTATTTTCTTATTTATATGGATTGGCTGTATTTATTGGTATGTTGCTTTGTTTTATTCCCGGTATATATCTGGCTATAGTTCTTTTCCCTTATGCGCAGGTAATTATTTTTGAAGAGGAAAAGTCTGTGGGAGGCGTGTGGAACCGATGCTTCGGGCTTATCAAAGAAAATTTCTGGGTTACTGTGTTATTGTATATACTCATCTCCTTGCTTACTTCTTTTGTATCGGGAGCCATTGGTTTTGTTGTGGGCGGAAGTATTACTTTATTAAGTTATTTTACTACCAAAGATATTTCTACCAGTACAGGTATACTCTACGGAACAGTTTATTTCTTTTCCTATCTTTTTTACGTAATCATTATGGTAAGCATCGTAATGCATTATTTTAATCTTTCCGAAAAGCAAGACAGTTCGGGCATTCTGCAAAGAATACAAAACATAGGCACTAATACAGATGGTCATTCTCAAATAGAAGAAAGATATTGATTTGTAATTTTATAATGAAGAAACTGCTGTTATATATTTTTATTTTTTCTGCGTTGTTTTGTCAGGCGCAGAGCGACTCTGTTGCGGTAAAAGACACGGCGTCTGTTATAGAAATAAGAACGGTTTCGGCAGGCAAGCTTCAGGAATGGAAAAAATCAAAAGACTTTAATTACTCAAGAAATTCCGAAGGACTGTCTGTTTTACAAAGATTAAGAATGCAGATTTTATACTGGCTGTCAGAGTTTTTTTCTAACAGGCAAAGAGCAAATGCGTTCTGGCTGATTGTTGTGATCCTTTGTGTGGCTATTGTAGCATTTGCGGTTTACAAATTGACGGGAATGGGCGCCGGCGGTATGTTTGAGCGCAACAACAAAAAAAATATTTCTTATGAGGATGGCGAAGAAAATATTCATGAGATAAATTTTGAAGACGCCATCAGTAATGCTGAAAAGAATAAGAATTTAAGACTGGCTGTACGTTTTCATTACTTAAAACTATTGAAATATCTTTCAGACAAAGGGTCTATTTTATGGAAGCCCAATAAAACCAATCATGATTATATAATTGAAATGGAGCGCGCTCCTGCATTTATACAACTGACCAATGAGTTTGAATATGTGTGGTATGGCGAAAGGGAAGTAGATGAAAAAGAATATGAAGAAGTAAAAAAACTTTTTGAACAACAACAAAACACGAGGCAGATTGAGAACGTATAAAATATTTATAGCGCTGTTTGTGGTGTTGTTTGCTTTGTATGTATATACGGAAGTTACCAAGCCTAAAGACGTTGACTGGTCTGTAACATTGAAGCAAAACGACAAGAACCCTTATGGTGCCTATATTCTGTACAACTCATTGCCCGATTATTTTCCTCAGGCAAGCATAGGCTCCTACAGAGTTCCCGTTTACAATCAGCTGACGGAAAGAGACAGTACGGCTGTTGCGCAAAAGTCTGCCTATTTTTTAATTTCTCCCAATATCAAACTTTCAAAAGCAGATGTTGAACAATTATTAAAATTTGTAAGCCGCGGCAATTATGCTTTTGTAGCATCCGGAGCATTTAGTAAAGTCCTTACAGACACATTGGGCTTAAGCATTGCTTATTATGCGGAGCGCCCGCTGGATTCTACCTATATCAACTTCACTAATAAAAATTTGAAAACAGAAAAAGGATTTACATTTCGCAGACTTACTATAAATAATACTTTTAAAGAAATAAAAAAGAAAGATTCTGTTACCATTCTGGGAGCGACCATAAAAAATAAAAATCCAAATTTTTTAAAGTTCGATATCGGAAAAGGTTCTCTGTTTGTTCATTCTGCCCCTCTTATTTTCAGCAACCTGTCTTATCTTTCTCAAAACAATGCAGACTATGCAAACAAAGCCGTATCGTACATTCCGGCGGATATAAAAAATATTTACTGGGATGAATATTATAAACAGGGAAGGTATGGACCGCAAACTCCTTGGCGGGTTTTGCTATCCAACTTCTGGACTAAATGGGCGTTGTATTTCGGAATGATATTATTGCTGATATATGTTTTCTTCGGCATTAAAAGAAAGCAACGAGCAATCCCTGTCATTAAACCCTTGCAGAACAAATCTTTGCAATACGCCGAAACCATTGCATCACTTTATTACAACAAAAGAGAAAATACATTAATCGCACAAAAAAAATTACATTATTTTACAGACTTCATCTGTCAGCGATATGGAATTCAAATGCGTTTGAATGAAGAAAATTTTGTGGCAACACTTGCGCATAAAAGCGGCGTGGAAGAAAGTATCATAAAAAAAATAATTACGCAGGCTAATAATCTCAACTATCATATTCCGGACACAGAACTGGAAATGTTGAGTAAAAATCTGGAAACTTTTTATCAATCAGTAAAAGCATAATTTATGGAAGAGAGAATTGATTTATCGGAACTGAATCAGGCAGTACAGAACATTAAAACAGAAATAGGAAAAGTAATTGTGGGTCAGGAAAACATGATACAACTGTTGCTGGCAGCCATTTTAGCCGAAGGGCATGTGCTCATAGAGGGCGTGCCGGGCGTGGCAAAAACACTTACGGCAAAGTTGCTGGCGCGATGTATTGATGTGCCATTTTCAAGAATTCAGTTTACGCCGGATTTAATGCCGAGCGATGTTATCGGCACAACAGTTTTTCATCCTAAAGATGCGGTGTTTACTTTTAAGCAAGGTCCCATATTCAGCAGCATTGTACTGATTGACGAAATCAACCGCTCTCCCGCAAAAACACAATCCGCCCTGTTTGAAGTAATGGAAGAACGACAGATTACTTATGACGGCACACAGTACAAA
>JAEWWO010000228.1 GCA_023396345.1 Bacteroidota bacterium | reverse complement strand
GTTGTATATGAATGCAAAAATATCTGATAAAGTTTAATAAACAAATTTTTACCATAATTTTTACTAAATACTGTTAATATTTAATATATATTTCCTTTCAAGTGTTAGTTATTATTCCGAATTGTATATTTGTATAATTTTATCCTTATTTTACTCCTTTCTCCCAAATCCCTTATTTTTGATACATGAGGAATGTATTGGTACTTATTTTTTCTTTTATTTTTATAGAGTCCAACGGACAAACGCAACAACAGCTTGCGTCTTCAGATATTTTGCTGAATCTGCAAAAACTAAAAACGGTTGGCTCTGTATTGTATATAGCTGCGCATCCTGACGATGAAAATACGCGTCTGCTTACTTATCTGGCTAACGAAAAAAAATTATATACCGTTTACCTCTCGCTCACCAGAGGTGATGGTGGTCAAAACCTTATAGGTAAAGAACACGGAGAATTGCTGGGCTTAATACGTACACAGGAATTGCTCGAAGCAAGAAAAATAGATGGTTCGCACCAGATGTTTACTAGAGCAGTAGATTTCGGTTTTTCTAAAAATCCTGAAGAAACTTTTGAAAAATGGAATTACGATAGTGTTTTATACGATGTAGTGTGGACAATCCGCCGGCTCCAACCTGATATTATTATCAACCGTTTTCCGACAACGGGAGAAGGTGGACACGGACATCATACGGCTTCAGCGATACTTGCAGAAGAAGCATTCACCGCTGCTGCGGATAAAAATAAATTTTCCGATCAGTTGCAATATACTAAGCCCTGGCAGGCGAAAAGACTGTTCTGGAATACGTTTAATTTTGGAAGTGCCAACACCATCAGTGATGATCAGTTAAAACTGGATATAGGAAAATTTAATCCGTTGACGGGAGAATATTATGGCGAAACTGCCGCTGAAAGCCGCTCTATGCATAAGAGTCAGGGTTTTGGCGCTGCCAAATCAAGAGGAGAGAGCATAGAATATTTTAAACAGATAAAAGGAGATAAAGTAGAGAAAGATTTGTTTGAAGGAATGGTATTTGACTGGGGCAAATTTGAAGAGACAAAACATCTGAATACTATTATTGATAAAATAATAGAAAGATATAATCCATTGAATCCTTCTGCATCGGTCGATGGTTTATTGGGATTGTATCAGTCTATGAAAAAGATTAAAAGCAAAAATGAATATCTGAACGGTTGGCTGGCATTTAAGATGCAGCAAACAGAAGATCTTATTATTGCCTGTGCAGGTGTTTGGGCAGAAGTGTATAGCAGTGATTCTACGGTAGCTTTTAATGATAGCATTGATATATCTCCGCACATAGTGTATAGCGGAAATGTAGAGCTGTCAACAGGTATAGACGAAGGTGACAGAATTGATTACACCCCACTGGCAAAAAATAAACTTAAATCTTTTACGGAAAAACTTAATTTTCCTGAAGAGTTTTATGTGTCAGATCCTTACTGGTTAAGGCTTCCACAGAAAAATAATTTTTATCAGGTGAGTAACCGTATGGATATCGGAGCTCCGGAAAGTAACCCTGGTTTGATTATTCTGCATTTAAAAATTAACGAGGTACCTTTTGATATAAGAAGAACTATAAAATATAAATATGTAGATCCCGTAAGAGGCGAAGTTACACAGCCGCTGAAAATGTTGCCTGCTCTGGCTTTTAAACTAAAAGACGATATGATTCTGTTTCCTGATAATCAGGCTAAAAAAATAGATATTGCCGTTAAGTCTTATACAAATAATGTATCGGGAAAATTAAAAATTAAACCCGTAAAAGGCTGGCGTATAGAAATTCCAAATCCTGATTTTACAATACAGAAGAAAAACGGAGAAGCCAAAGTTGAAATGATTATCAGCAAAACATCAGAGATTACAGATGACATCATTGAATTTTATGCAGAAAGCAATGGTGTTGTTTACGATAAAATAATTGAAAACATTTATTACGACCACATTCAGCCACAATACAGATTAAAAAAAGCTGAACTGAAACCGGTAAGTCTATCCGTAAATAAATCAGGCGATAACATTGCCTACATACCGGGTTCCGGCGATGACGTGGCAGATTTATTGGGTAAGGCAGGTTATAACGTAACCATACTCGACAATGATAAAATCAGAACGGAAAATCTTTCAGCGTATCAGGCTGTAATTACCGGTATCAGAGCGTTTAATACAAATGAATACCTATTGAATAATTTTGATAAATTAATGCAGTATGTAGAAGACGGTGGTAATCTTATTGTGCAATACAATACAAGCAGCAATATAGGTCCGTTGCGCGGAAAGATTGCTCCATATCCGTTTGATATTTCAAGAATGAGAGTAACGGATGAAAATGCGGATGTGAGATTTTTAAATCCTCAGCATGTTGTATTTAATCATCCCAATAAAATCACACAAAATGATTTTAAAGGATGGGTGCAGGAGCGAGGTTTATATTTTGCCAATAATAAGGATAAAGCTTTTGAATCTGTATTAAGTATGAATGATAAAAATGAACAGCCGCACGACGGAAGTCTTATCATAGCAAAGTATGGCAAAGGAAATTATGTATACACGGGCTTATCATTTTTCAGACAATTGCCGGCAGGCGTTAACGGTGCATACAGGTTGCTGGCTAATTTAATAAGTCTTCCAAAAAATAAATAATATGGAAAACGAAAAACCTCCCATACTCGGAAGTTGGAAGAATCTCTATTTGCTCGTAGTAGCAGAATTGATTGCGGTAATTGTATTGCTGTACTTCTTTACTAAATACTATGAATAATATTGACTGGATAGTATTGGCTGTAACACTGATGTCTATTGTGTTGTACGGAGTATGGAAAAGTCGTAATACAAAAAATATCAGCGGATATCTGTTGGCAGACAGACAGTTGCCCTGGTATCATGTAGGCTTGTCAGTAATGGCAACACAGGCAAGTGCTATCACTTTTCTTTCTGCTCCGGGACAGGCATATACCGATGGTTTGCGCTTTGTACAATTTTATTTTGGTTTGCCACTTGCCATGATAGTTTTGTGTATAACATTTGTTCCTATTTTTCACCGATTGAATGTATACACTGCGTATGAATATTTAGAAAAACGGTTCGATGTAAAAACGCGTAGTCTTACAGCATTTTTATTTTTGCTGCAAAGAGGTATATCCACAGGAATCACTATTTATGCGCCTTCAATTGTATTGTCAACCATATTGCATATTGATATTTTTTATACCACCATTATCATGTCGGTATTGGTAATTTTTTATACAGTGTATGGTGGTACAAAAGCTGTATCGCATACACAATTATTGCAGATGGTTATTATTTTTTCCGGATTGATAATAGCAGCAATTGTAGTGGTACTGCTGCTTCCGCGAGATGTAGGATTCAGCGATGCCTTACACGTAGCAGGAAAAATGGACAGAGCGAACGCCATAGATACAAAGTTTGACTTGAGCAACAGATACAATATTTGGAGTGGAATAATAGGCGGATTCTTTTTGCAATTGTCTTATTTCGGTACCGATCAGTCACAGGTAGGGCGCTATCTCACAGGGAAGTCTGTTGCACAAAGCAGGCTTGGCTTACTTATGAACGGCATGCTTAAAATTCCTATGCAGTTTGGAATTTTACTGATAGGGACATTGGTATTTGCATTTTATCAGTTTCACGAACCTCCGCTATTTTTCAATGAGACAGAAGTTAAAAATATTCAGAACAGTGAATATGCTTCGCAGTATGCAGCACTGGAAAATAATTTCAACACCATTCATCTGCAAAAGCAGGAAAAAGTACATGCACTGGTAGCTGCGCAAAAGAGTAAGGATGAGGCAGCGGTAGATGCTTTGAGAGCTGATTTGCAAAATTCTATTCATCAGGAAGATGCTATAAAAAAAGAAGCTACTGAATTGATGAAACTTAACAATCCTGCTGCTGACACGGACGACAGCAATTATGTTTTTCTTTCTTTTGTAATTAAATATTTACCCACAGGATTGGTGGGACTGCTGATTGCCATTATTTTTTTGGCAGCAATGGGTGCTACGGCAGGAGGCTTGAATTCACTGGCTTCCACAACGTATGTGGATTTTGTAAAAAGATTTTCAAGAAAAGAAAAAACTGAAAAACAGGAATTGTTGTACTCAAGAATTGCAACTGTTCTCTGGGGTATTTTTGCATTGTTCGTGGCCTTATTTGCCGGAGAAATGGGCAGTCTGATTGAAGCGGTAAATGTTTTAGGCAGTTTATTTTATGGCACCATTTTAGGAATTTTTGTCGCTGCATTCTACTTCAAAAAACTAAATGGAACCGCTGTTTTTATTGGAGCTGTAATAGCAGAAATATTTGTAGTAATAGCCTGGAGGTTAGATTTGTTTGCGTTTCTCTGGCTTAATTTAATAGGATGCGTGCTGGTAATTATATTTGCATGGCTTGCGCAAACATTTTTCATGCAACGTCTAAGAAATACGAATGAGTAGATCGTTTACTTTTGCAACAATTCACTGATAACCGTTTGTGCCGCCCACACTCTGTTAGCTGCTTCCTGCACAACAATGCTATGTGGACCGTCAAGAATTTCATCGCTTAATTCTACATTTCTTCTTACAGGCAGACAGTGCATTACCTTGGCATTATTGGTGAATGATAGCTTTTCATTTGTCAGCATCCAGTCGTCATGTGTACCCGGAAGTTCGCCGTAGTCTTTGTAAGACGACCAGTTTTTTACATAAATAAAATCTGCATCCTGCAAGGCTTCATCCTGATTGTGTGTAACTGTTGCATCTTTAGTAAAAGCTTCAGAAAGATTATATCCTTGAGGATTAGCAATTACAAATTCAGCTTTATCCCAGGCAACCATCCATTCTGCAAAACTATTGGCTACGCATTGGGGTAGGGCTTTTACATGCGGCGCCCAGATCATTACTACTTTTATCTTATCTTTTTTAGGTTGTATATCTGCTGAAAATTCTTTGATGGTAATGATATCTGTAAAACTCTGCAAAGGATGTAGTGTGGCGCTTTCCAGACTTATTACAGGCTTGCCGCAATATTGTATAAAACTGTTGATATAATTTTCGCTGTAATCTTCTTCTCTGTTTTGCAATGTAGGGAAGGAGCGCATAGCAAGAATATCAAAATAACTTCCCAGCACAGGAGCAGCTTCTTTTATATGTTCTGAAGTTTTACCGTTCATAATAGCTCCTGATTGAAACTCAAGCTGCCAGCCTTCTTTATCCACGTTGAAAACAATAGCTTCCATCCCCAGGTTTTGTGCAGCAATTTGTGTGCTCAGTCTGGTGCGCAGACTGGGATTTAAAAATAATAATCCAATTTTTTTGTTTTGTCCCAAATGCTTATCAATAAAAGGATTTGCTTTGTAGTGCAATGCTTTTTGCACAAAAGCATCTACATCATTCACGTCATTAACAGTAGTAAATTTTTTATTGATTAATAAAGACATCTTTTTAGGATTTTGTTTCTTTTTAATTGTGAAAATTAAAACATTTTACAAACGTTTCCAAATCAGTTGTTTAAGCTGAAAGCTCTTTAATAACATCGTCAAGCGTTTCAATAAACTCATCCACCTGCTTTCTTGTTATAGCTAAAGAGGGCAGAAGCCGCACAGTATTTGGCTTGGCTTCACCGGTGAAAATATAATTTTCGTATAACAGATTTTTCCTTAAATCTTTTAAGCTTTCCGGTACATCAAATCCAATCATCAATCCTCTGCCACGAACGTTTTCTATTTTGTCTAAAGACTTTAAGCGGTTCATTAAGTAGGTTCCGCGTTGTCTGGTCTGTTCTATCAGATTATCTTTTTCTATTACTTCCAGTACAGCCAGAGCAGCAGCACATGCCAGATGATTGCCGCCAAATGTTGTACCCAGCATTCCGTGCTTTGCTTTTATTTTCGGCGAAATCAATATGCCACCAATGGGAAATCCGTTGCCCATACCTTTTGCCATAGAATAAATATCTGCATCCACTTCTGCATAATCATGGGAAAAGAATTTTCCCGATCTTCCATATCCGCACTGCACCGAATCTGCAATGTAAACAGCATCATGTTTATCGCACAACTGTCTTATTTTTTGAAGGAAGGAAACCTCTGCAACCCTTATGCCGCCTACGCCTTGTATACCTTCTGCAATTACGGCACTTATCTCATTTCCCATTTTTGAGAATACGTCTTCTAAAGCAGCTTCGTCATTAAAAGGAAGAAAAATAATATTATCTGTTTCGTTTACAGGAGCAACTATCGAAGGGTTATCAGTAGCTGCAACGGCAAGTGATGTGCGACCATGAAAAGATTTTTTAAAGGCAATTACTTTTTTTCTTTTGTTATGAAAAGAGGCAAGTTTTATTGCATTTTCATTTGCTTCTGCACCGCTGTTGCAAAGAAATAAGTGATAATCTTTTTTACCGGAAACTGCTACAAGCTTATCAGCAAGTTCTGCCTGTATGGGTATTTTTACGGAGTTGGAATAAAAAGCAATTTTGCTCATCTGCTCCTGAATTCTGCTTACCCAGTGGGTATGACAATGACCTATAGAGATTACGGCATGACCGCCGTACATATCGAGATATTGATTGCCCTGATTGTCCCAAACATAGGAACCAAGCCCTTTTGTGATAGTGATGTTATTTAAGGGATAAACATCGAATAGTGAATTGTTGTTTTCTTCCATTGAAGTTTTATATCATTAGTTATTTATCGGAATAAGTTCAAAAACAAAGTGATTCGCTTCTTTGTTTTTAGTATTTTTTATAGCATCTTCAGTAACTATCCAAAAACTTTCTCCTGCATTTTCAGGATTTTGAATAGCATACAAATTTTCTTTTTTATTGATGATGTAACTGTTCCAGCCCGGATTATAGGGGTTTACACCAAATCTGCCCAGTTCGTTAATATATCTGTTGTCCTGTGCATTTACAATTTTATATCTTTCGCTTGAAGGGTCTATGGTTATTAGCCATTCCTGCCTTTGCGGATTAATGCTGTCTTTTGATGCTACAAACACAGGACTACCGCCTCTTGCATTTACGTTTTGATTGGTAAGATATTTTCCGTCAACCTTAATGTAATATCTGCCATCCTGTAAAATGCGCACCGGAAATACATCCATACGATACTGATATGTTTGTCTGTAATCCTCTGCCAGTCTGCCTCTCAGGCTATTGATAAATGGCATTACTACTTCATTGGCAGGTTTTGGATTAGGTTTTTTTATTGAACCTTCAAAATCTCTTGAACGAATATTTTTTTGAACAACATCCAGCGAATCGAACTTCAGATAATTATTGATGAACTTAATAC
>JAEWWO010000026.1 GCA_023396345.1 Bacteroidota bacterium | reverse complement strand
ATGAAGCTACAGTTTCATCCTTGGAAAATGCAATTACTACTAATGATGAAAATGTCGCAGAAGCTGTTATAAACAATATGGCAAATGACATTGCAAATCACTTTTTACTTACTAATGGAATAGATTTGCACTATGAATTTGAGAATGATAATACACGAATTGTTTTGTTAGGTTTGATAGAACCTGTAAATCAGCAATATATAAATAATCCTTCGTCTGCTAATCTTAATTTTTTTTGCAGCAGTTGAGGGATTTATTGGGTTAACCAATGCGCGTAGTATATGGCGAGCTATTACCACAGGCTCTTATAGTGTAGGTACACTGATTGATGCTTTAAAATTGTTGGGAAAAAGAGTGGCGACAGTGATAACTGTTGGAATTATGGTTTATAATGTTGGAGCTTGTGTAGGCTGGTGGTATGCTGAGCCTATTCCGGATACTCCTATAACCACCGACAGTACTATTCCAATTGATTTCTTTAATTTTGATAGAATATTTTACAATATGCATTTTAATAACCTTGTTCTGTATTTAGAACAAAGAGGATGGATACCTGCGGATGAAATAATAGAATATGTATATGATTGTAGAGGAGATTTAGAATACATTGGAACTAGCATTGTGGAAGATTATTTCAATAGCTTAGTTAATAATTAAATTTCTTATAAAGGCAAAATTTATGATTAAAGCATTCTTTGAATTTGCTACCCTAATGCTGATAATATTAGCAACAGTTGTAGGCTTATTAAGATTAATATTTTTGCTATTCAGACCTAAGTGGATGCAGATAAAGTATTTTATAGATGGACCCGATAAAATGGAACAAGCAGCTCATTACATCGCCGTAATAGCCATAGGTATATATTGTATTTTGTATAAATTAGGATATGCTTAATTCCTTAGCTACAACCTGTTTTTTCGTACCTTTGTAAATACTACAAGCCCGCATTATCGCTTCGTTTAAAAACGGAGAGGAAAGTCCGGACAGCATAGAACGGCTTACCGGTTAAGAGCCGGGTACTCGCCAGAGGCGGGTAACAGCAAGTGCCACAGAAAATAACCGTCTCGCCTCAGGCGAGATAAGGGTGAAAATGTGCGGTAAGAGCGCACGTGAAAGTGTGGTAACACATTTTCAGGGTAAACCTTGGGTGCTGTAATGCCACGTATAGTAGCGTTTGAGGGTTGTTCGCCCGATGCTACAGGGTAGGCAGCTACATCGTTGCAGCAATGCAGCGGGCAGATAAATGATAATGTAGAAACAGAATCCGGCTTATGAGGCTTGTAGTTTTTTTATATTCAATATGTACATCTCAAATGAAATTATACAAAATCTGGAAAGCATATTACAACTTCAGTTTGTAAATGAGGAAGTTGATAACAATGTATGTTTTGCAGGAAGTACAGATGCAGACATCCGTCCGGAATACAGACAGGTATTCACTTTCAGAGATGTTGAATTATATTTAAAAGGAATAAAATATACACATACTTCCACCCTTCCCTTTCCCTATCCGCAAAATGCTGATGAATTCTGGAAAATAATATCCGCAGAAGAATAAAGAACAGAAGAATATTTTGTCATTATTTTTACATTATTAATTTTTCCTGCACAGCGTATTTCCTATTTTTGTGTTCTACAAAAAAACATATATTCTGAAGATATTATTTACACACAGAAAATATAAACAGATACTTGGTATATTCCTTTTATCGGTCTTTCTGTCCTTATTTGTAAACAATACTTTCTTTACCCACTATCACTTAATTAATGGTGTAACCGTTGTCCACTCTCACTTTTACAAACAGGAGAAAAAGGGCGAACCTGTTAGCCACCAACACTCTACAAAAGAGCTGATATTTATTCAGCATAGCTCTAATCCTGTATTCACAGTTGCTGCATCTATTTGCTTTGTTGCTATAGTTGCAAGAAGTGTTTCTATACAAAAATTTCAGCTAAGAGATTTTTTCCAAATAAAGCAAAACCTTGTATCACACAATGGTTTGCGGGGCCCTCCTTTTATTATTTAAGTTAACACTCTGTTTTATCATTACACAATTAACCGAAAGGCTTAATTCTGATGAATTATATAATCACACTTGAATAATAAAATTTTTACATGATAAAGAAATTTTCACTGGCAGTTGTACTGTCACTAATTACCTGTTTTGCCATTAGTCAAAACAGCGATGCAAATGTGTATGGACACGTGCTCAACGCATCAACCAAAGAGCATCTTATTGATATTGACGTAGTAGTAAAAGGAACAGGAATCCGTGTTTTTACCGATGAAAGCGGGCATTATTTTTTACCAAATCTACCCACAGGAAAGCTTACGATTGTTTTTTCTGCAACAGGATATCATCCTTTGGAAAAAACAATTGAAAGTATAAGAAATAAAAGTACAGAACTCAATGTTGAGTTGGAAGAAAAAGAAACACAACTCAACACGGTAGTCGTGTCTTCAAAGGCAACCGACTACAACAGAAACAAAAATGCCACCATAGTAAATACGGTTACCTCGCAGAAATTTGAAAATTTAAATGCAGTATCACTCTCTCAGGGTCTAAACTTTCAACCGGGTCTTAGAGTTGAAGCCAACTGTCAGAATTGTGGTTTTCAGCAAGTGAGAATGAACGGACTCGAAGGTCCCTACTCTCAGATACTCATAGATGGACGACCGATTTTCAGTTCATTGGCAGGGGTATACGGTCTGGAGCAAATTCCGGTAAACATGATAGATAAAGTAGAAATTATCAGAGGCGGAGGCAGTGCTTTACTTGGTGCAAATGCCATAGCCGGAGCTATAAATATCATTATCAAAGAGCCTGTAAAAAATACTTTATCTATTTCTAATGCCACTAATTTTATTTACGGAAAATCTCCCGATATCAATACTTTTTTAAATGGTTCTGTGATATCAAAAGACAGAAATGCAGGTATCTCTATTTTTGCATCAACAAAACAAAGAAAAGCTTTTGATTACGACGGTGACAGCTTCTCGGAAGTTCCGGAAATCAATGGAAAAAATATTGGCTTCAGAGCATTTTACAAAACAAGTGAATTGAGTAAACTAAGTCTGGAATACCATAATATTTATGAGTTCAGACGCGGAGGGAACAATCTGCATTTGCCGCCACACGAAGCCGATATTGCAGAGCAAATTGAACACAATATTCATACTGCCGGAGTTAAATATGATTTGTTTTCGGCAGACAGAAACCGGTCTTTAAACTTATATACTTCGGCTCAGCAAATACAACGGGAAAGCTATTATGGCGCACAAAAAAATCTGAATGCATACGGAACTACCAACGACCAAACGCTGGTGGCAGGTGCGCAGTACAACCACACATTCGATTCATTACTGAGCGCAAAGCCTGTAATATCAATAGGTGCAGAAGTTTTATCAAATAATATGGAAGATGAAATGCTTGAATATAACCGTATTATCAATCAGGATATAACCGTTTCCAGCGCATTTTTACAGTCAGAATTTTCAGGCAACAAAGCACACCTTTCGTTAGGAATGAGAGCCGATAAACACAATCTTATCAATAAAGTGATGTTTAGCCCCAGAGCAAGTTTCAGATACAATATTTTAAAAGATATAAACCTGAGAGCCGCTTATTCAGCGGGTTTCAGAGGTCCGCAGGCTTTTGATGAAGATTTGCATATAACAGCTGTAGGCGGAGATGTAATGTTGATACAGCTTGACCCTGATCTTGTACCGGAACGCTCTAATAGTGTTACGGCATCTGTAGATTATAACGGCATCATTGGTTTCTCTCCGGTAAATATTCTTGTCGAAGGCTTTTATACCAACCTTTCCGATGTGTTTGTGCTGGAAGAAGCCGGAAGAACACCCGATGGCAATTTGCTGATGCAGCGTACCAACAATGCGGGAGCGATTGTAAAAGGAATTAATTTTGAAGTAAAGGTAATGCCTGTGCCTCGTCTGGAATTGCAGTTTGGATTTACCACACAAAGAAGTAACTATAAAGAGCCTCTTCAATGGAGCGAAAATTCTGAAATTGTACCTCAGAAAAAAATGTTCAGAACACCGGATAATTATGGATTCTTAAGTGCAGATGCTACTATTAAAAAGTTTAAGTTTTCTGTTTACGGTACATACACAGGCAGCATGCTGGTTCAGCATTTTCAGGGATACATGCCCGAAGACCGAGAGTACAACACACCCTCTTTTTTTGATTTAGGTGTAAAATTGTTTTACGATTTTACCTTAGGAAAATACACAACACTACAGTTGAATGCAGGAGTACAAAATATATTCAACAGTTATCAGAACGATTTCGATCAGGGAGAATTCAGAGATGCGGGATACATCTATGGGCCGGCATTGCCACGTACATTTTTTATAGGGACGAAGGTATCAATATAATAAAAAAAGGATAACATATAAAACGTTATCCTTTTGAAAGTTGGCCGACCTGGATTCGAACCAAGAAAGACTGCACCAAAAACAGTAGTGTTACCGTTACACCATCGGCCATCCTTATTTCCCGTTTGGGAGTGCAAATATAGATTTCTATTTATTTTCTGCCAAATTTTTGGGGAAGAAAAATAAATTCTCCTTGTCAAGGTTCTAAACCTTGACAAGGAGATGCCCTTATTTTTCTAAAATATTAAAAAAAATTACTTAGTGGGAGGTGTCATCACCTTCCACATAAAACCATCTTATCTACATTATGGATGGTGAAGACACCATCAATTAATATTTCTCTCGCTATTCGGGATTTGCAATCCGAACCATTATCAACGAATTTATAATTCAGTCCTTGTAAAACTGTCTGAAATATAGATTCCTCATTCCGATAAATCGGAATCAGAATGACAGCAAAAAAAGCGCATCAAAATTTTTGATGTGCTTTTATCTTAATACTTAATACTCAGTACTCAGTACTTTTAAACTATTCAGCAGCGGGTGCGTTGTTGCCTTCGTTTCTCTCTTGCTGAGGTCTTTCTTCTCTTGGCTTCTGATCCTGTCTTTCAGGTCTTGGCATTAAAGCTTTGCGGCTAAGTTTAAACTTGCCTGTTTTTTGATCTATACCAATTAGTTTTACTTTTACTTTATCGCCTTCTTTAAACAGTCCGTCCATTTTTTCAATGCGCTTCCATGAGATTTCAGAGATGTGCAACAGACCTTCTTTTTTAGGCAAGAACTCTACAAAAGCGCCAAATTCTTTTATGCCTTTTACAGTTCCTTCATACACTTCACCTACTTCAGGAACAGCAGTAATGCCTCTGATAGACGCTACCGCTTTATCAACACTTTCTTTATCGCTGGAGAAAATGCTTACTTCGCCATACTCTCCTACTTCTTCAATATTAATGGTTGTACCTGTTTCTTTCTGTAATTCCTGAATTACTTTACCGCCAGGTCCTATTACTGCGCCAATAAATTCTTTGTTGATGATTAATTTCACCATTCTCGGAGCATGAGATTTCACATCGTCGCGTGCAGCATCTACACAGTCGTACATGGCATCTAAAATATGTAAACGTCCTGCTTTAGCCTGGTTCAATGCTTCGCGCATAATTTCCATGCTCAATCCGTCAACTTTAATATCCATTTGTACACCGCAAATACCATCACGGGTTCCGGTAACTTTAAAGTCCATATCACCCAGATGATCTTCATCACCCAAAATATCTGAAAGAATAGCATATGTATCGCCGCGTGTAATCAATCCCATTGCAATACCACTTACGTGTTTTGGCACAGGCACACCTGCATCCATCAATGCCAATGAACCGGCACAAACCGTAGCCATAGAAGACGAACCGTTTGATTCAAGGATATCACTTACTACACGTACTGTATATGCATAATCGCCTGTGGGCATCATTTGTTTTAAGCTGCGCATGGCAAGGTTGCCGTGTCCTACTTCTCTTCTTCCCGGACCACGCATCATTCTTACTTCACCCGTAGAAAACGGAGGGAAATTGTAATGCAGATAAAATTTTTGGGAAGCAGTTGTTTGCGCTGTTTCCAAGGTAAGTTCATCTAACGGAGTTCCTAAAGTTACGGTAGATAAAGATTGAGTTTCTCCTCTTGTAAACAGAGAAGATCCGTGTGGCGTAGGTAATACATCTATTTCCATTGACAACGGACGAATTTCGTCTAAAGCACGTCCGTCAAGACGTTCTCTGTCGTCAAGAATCATATCGCGTACTACGTGATACTGAATATCATGATAATACTCCGCAGCTTTTTTCTGTAAATCATCAGTAAATGGTTCTTCTTCCGTAGCTGATTCTTCCAGATGTTTCATCAACTCATCACCCACTTCATCAAACTTATAGCCTCTGTCATGTTTAGCCATTTTGCCTTTGGCAATATCATAAACTTTTTGTTTTGCAAAAGCATCAACCTTTTCTCTTAATGTTGCATTCTCTTCAGCTTTAGGATAGTCTCTTTTGGTAGTGATACCTTTCAGTTCTCTTAGTTGCTGCTGTGCTTTAATTTGTACACGAATGGCTTCGTGAGCCACTTCCAGTGCTTTTACCAAATCTTCCTCGCTACATTCCTTACTTTCACCTTCTACCATCATCAGATTTTTTTCTGTAGCAGCAATGATGAAATCCATATCGGCATTTTCCATTTGAGAACGTGTAGGATTTACAATAAATTCACCGTTAACTCTTCCTATTCTTACTTCAGAGATAATTTCTTTAATGGGAATATCGGAAACAGCCAGAGCAGCAGACGCTGCTAAACATGCCAATGCATCGGGCATAATTTCCGCATCGCTGGAGATAAGAGATATTAAAACCTGTACATCGCAAAAATAATCATCAGGGAAAAGCGGACGCAATGCTCTGTCCACCAAACGACTGATTAATACTTCATAATCGCTTAATTTAGCTTCTCTCTTAAAAAAGCTTCCGGGAATTCTTCCTGCAGAAGCAAATTTTTCCTGATAATCTACGCTTAGCGGGAAAAAGTCCTGTCCGGGACGCGGTTCTTTGTTAGCCACTACTGTAGCCAGCAATACATTATTTCCTTGTCTTACGGTAACGGCACCATCAGCCTGACGTGCAAGTTTACCGGATTCAATGGTAACTTCACGACCGCCACCTAAGTCAAAGGATACACTTAAGGGTTGTTTCAACATAATTTCTTGTTTTTGTGATACGAACGAAAATTAATAAAAAGCAGACAAATATTTGTAATTTTTACGTGATATATTCATTAATTCATTACAATGAAGTATATATACAAAAAACTATTCCCAACAAATCCTGTAAGAAGTTGGGAATAGTTAATACATCACTTTAAAAATTATTTTCTTAAGCCTAACTTTTCAATAAGCGCACGGTAACCTTCCAGGTTGTGCTTTTGCATGTAAGCCAGTAAGCGTTTGCGCTGACCTACCATTTGCATTAAACCTCTCTGAGAAGAAAAGTCTTTTTTATTGGTTTTTAAATGTGCAGAAATACCTTGAATTCTTTCTGTAAGCAAAGCAACCTGACCTTCAATAGATCCTGTATTCTTAGCATTTCCACCAAATTCTGCGAAAATATCTGCAGTTCTTTCTTTAGTTAAATAAGCCATTTAATTCTTTTTTAATTTCCGTTTGAAATTTTTTAAATTTATTTTACTCTTTTTAATTCGTGTGCAAAGGTATGAATTTTTGTCAGTATAATAAAATTTTAGGAAATATTTATTTTCGTCTATCTTTTTCTCTCCCACACTTCAAATGTATAGTCGTATGGATGTCTTTCGTCAGCTTTATGTTCCTGAGAAGAAATAAGCTGAAATTCTTTTTCGCTGAATGCAGGAAAAAAAGTATCGGCAGTTTCAAAAGTGGCTTTAATACGGGTGATGTATATCTTTCTCACTTTTGGTAAAATATCTTTATACAACTGTCCGCCGCCAATTACAAAAAGCTGATTATAATGATGTTCTTTCGCCATAAATACTGCCGTATCTATTTTATTTACCACAATCACACCGTCTGCCTTATACTCTTTGTTTCTTGATAAGACAAGATTTATTCTGCCCGGCAAGGGTTTATTATCCATTGAATTGAATGTTCTTCTTCCCATAAGAATCGGCAGTCCCCAGGTAACATTTTTAAAATATCTGAAATCTTCGGGCATATGCCAAAGCATCTGATTATTTTTGCCAATAGCCATATTCTCGCTTACTGCCACAATAATGTTTATATCCATACTAAAAAAACTTTAAATGCAAATTTCAGCTAAATAGTTGAAATGTACATCATTTTTTTAGATGTTAAAGAAACAAACAGGAGACAGGTGGGTAAAGTATCAGAAAATTAAACAATAGGCTTTCTTCTTTTTCTGACAAAAAACAATGCCATAAACCCAATAACCAAAGCAATAATGAGTAAAGAGAGACGATTGGTTATGAAAGTAGAGAATATTACACCCGACCAGCCTAAGAAAAGCATAAAAGTAAAAAAGACATTCAGTGTAATCAAATTACCATCTTCTTTATTTTCCTTTCTTTCCTGCGGTGCCAGATTAAAATAATTCTGAAAATAATGAATAGGCTTATAGCTGCTGTATTTATTAATCAGATGAATGATATAAAATACAGAACTGATAATAGCTATTATCCAGAATGTTTGTAGGAGCGGGTCTATCGAAGAAATCATTTGTATGAGAGTTTGCTGTTTTAAAGGTGAAATTAAATACCAAAACCGCAGAAACTCACTGCAAAACTAAGTTAGTTAATTGATTCTGCCAAATAAAATTTCTTTAAGTTGCTGAAAATCAATCTGTTTAAGACAGCCAAAAGTACAACGAGTAACAGATAATAGGTGGACCTATTAGAATTGCCATTAGACCCACAATAGAAAAGTCTTTGGCTTTAATAGCACCCGTAGAAAGTGCAATGGCGTTAGGAGGTGTAGATATGGGCAACAACACACCTAAGGAGCAACACATAGCGGTAGTCATTGAAACCAGCACAACATCTCCCGGAATAATAGTATTTACCAACGGAACCAGAATACTTGCCGTGGCTGTACTGCTCATAAAGTTGGATAATAGTACTGTTATATAAGACATGAAAAGTAAAGCGGTAATTCTTTCCTGTGGTAAATTAATTTTAGACGCCGCATAATCAAGCAATCCTGTGTTGGACGCTGCAATACCCAGTGTTAAACCACCGGCAACAAGCAGCAATGTTTCCCATGAAATCATTTTTAAATGCTGTTGTTGGATAATGCCCGAAAGACTCAAAATCATCATAGGAATAAACGAAACGGCTGCAACCGGTATGCCAGTTTCAGAAGTTGTCAACCACAGAGAAATGGTAATGAGCAATGTAAAAATAACAATCCATTCCTTGTTGGTTGGCCAGTTACTCTCAGCATTACTTTCAATTTTGGGTACGCTTTTAATTTTGGG
>JAEWWO010000210.1 GCA_023396345.1 Bacteroidota bacterium | reverse complement strand
CCGATAAGTTGGGCACTTCCAATATTTCGTTGTATTGATAATTTTTCAATTCGTATCGCTTGTTCAGATTTTCTGTAAACGAAGTATATCTTGCAAACCGACGAGAAAATAATGTAAGAGGCGTTGGTAAAAGTTTGCACAGAGGCTGCACTTCTCCTGTTTTATAATATACCTTAGGTATTACATTTCCCACATCCTGATTTTGCTCCATAAAATTATAGAGCGCAGGCAAAACGTCTTCAGCAAACTCAATATCCGGATTCAGTATCACATGATATTGGCTTTTGCCCAGTATTTCATTAATGGCGACATTATGCCCTTTTCCAAAGCCCAGATTTTCAGGAAAATGAAAATATTTTATATGCGGATGTAGTTGGGTCAGATGTTGTAAATCATTTGCAGGAGAATTGTCTATCAGATATAAATAAACATCTAAGTCAGTTGCAAAAAAGTCTTTTATTACCTTTTCAACATATTCTTTTTTACTCTCAAATAAAACTATTGAACCTGAAATTTGCATAACTCTATATACTAAAACATCTTAAAAATGATAAGTAAATTTTAAGCATATTTAAAACACATAGAGTTTCTAAGCGGATTTAATAAATGATAGAATTTGTTCTAGTATCTTTTCTTTATCAAATTTATCAGATGCTATCCTCCTAGCTATTTTCCCTTTATTTTTTATTTCAATAAGGCTCTCTTTATTTATCCCTTCTAAAAAGCGAATAATATCTTCTTCCTGTTTATATGAAAATGCCCAACCTATGTTATTTTCTTGTATAAACATCGGGATTTCAGTTTTTATATTACCTAAAAATAAAATTGGCTTTTCAACAGCTAAAATATTATAAGATTTAGAGGGTACTCCTACACCATACAGATCATCCGTAAGACTAACTAATCCAATATGACTTGCATTTAATACATTATTTAATTCAGATCGAGGAAATGCCGGGAGAAAAGTAATATTAGTTATATTATTGTCTGTAGCATATTGAATTAATTCATTTTTAGTTGCTCCTCCACCTGCTAAAATAAAATGCAATATTGGGTTTTCTACCGTCTTGATAATTTGCAAGAATTTTTTTAAATTCTGTAAAACACCATGATTACCTGCAAACAAAATAACAATTTTGTCAGTGAGAGCATATTTCTTTATTATAATATTATCCTCAAAAGGAGTAGAATGTAAAGAATTGATATCTGTCCAATTAGGAATTATTACGACTCTATCTTTTTTTATATCAGGCTCCTCTGCAATTAGTAGTTCTTTCATGTCTCTGCCAATTACTATTGTTTTATTAATAGATTTTCTACTATTGACAAAAACTCTTTTTGTCATTTTGTAAATGAGACTATTTTCATTTGTATATCCTCCTGCAATTAAATTCTCCGGAAAAACATCATGCATCAGCAGATAATATTTAAATTTTTTAATTTTTCTGAGAAGTGCGTATAGAGGTGTAATGAAGGCAGGATTAGATATTACTAATACTTTCTCTCTCTTTTTTATATTGAATCCTTTAATGAAAAGCCCTAGAGATATACCTACTACACGCAGTAATCTTTTAATAGAATGATTTTTATCAAAATTGAAATAAGACCACCTATGAAGTATAATATGCTCACTCAAATTAACTTTAGTTTCATTGTTGGTTTTTCTTTCATAATCTTTTGGTCCACAAATTACATTTACTTCATAATGCTCGGCTAATTTTAGAGCTATTTCCGTAGCAATATTACCTGTAGCGATATCCGTATCTGGATAAAAAACCTCAGAAACCAACCATACCTTTTCTCGTTTTTCCACTAATAAAACTATTTATTTTTACTCCAAACAACTCGGTTTACATAATCTGTATAAGAAATAATAATTCTGACTACTTTTTCTGAAACATTGGGCATAGAATAGTCAGCCACTTTTCTAAAGTTTCTGTTTTCTCCTACTTTCTGTTGTTGCAATTGTATTAAGCCCTGCATAATTCTTTCAGGAGATAAGCCTACCATCATCACACTTGCTTCTTCCATTGCTTCCGGTCTTTCGTGGGCTTCACGTATATTCAATGCTCTGAAATTAAGAATGGAACTTTCTTCCGAAATTGTGCCGCTATCGGATAATACTGCAAATGCATTTTTCTGTAAAGCGTTGTAATCATGAAATCCTAAAGGCTTTAAAAACTGCACTTCTTCTCTTACTTCTACCTTCATCTTCTCAATCATATTTCTTGTGCGTGGATGTGTAGAAACAATTATTGGATAATGATACTTTTCTGCTATTGCGTTCAAACTATCAATCAACCCTCTAAAATTCTTTTCTGAATTAATATTTTCTTCTCTATGGGAAGATACTACAAAATATTTTTCTTTTTCTAAATTTAATCTTGTTATCACGTTGGAAGATTCAATCTCCGGCAAATAATGAGTCAGCACCTCAAACATAGGCGAACCTGTTTTAATGATTCTATCTGCCGGCAGACCTTCTCTTAAAAGATATTCTCTTGCGATATCACTATATGTGAGATTAACATCGGCAGTATGATCTACAATTTTCCTGTTTGTTTCTTCCGGAACACGCTGATCGAAACATCTGTTGCCAGCTTCCATATGAAATATTGGTATTTGACGTTTTTTGGCAGGAATAGCACATAAACAAGAATTGGTATCGCCCAAAACTAAAAAAGCATCCGGCTTCAGATTCTCTAATAGAGGATCTATTTTTATCAATATATTACCAACAGTCTCAGTAGCATTTTTACCTGCTGCTTCTAAAAAGTAATCAGGTTTTCTGAGTCCTAAATCTTCAAAAAATATTTGGTTTAATTCGTAATCGTAATTTTGTCCAGTGTGTACAATCATATGTTCTACAGCCTCAGATGCATCTAAGGCTGACAATACTCTTGATAATCTTATAATTTCCGGACGGGTTCCTACTACCGTCATCACTTTTAGTTTTTTAACTGGTGATTGGTGATTAGTGATTGGGGTTGCTTCGCTTATCATTTTAAATATGTTTATTTTTTATAGATTTAATCAAGCCGTTTAGCTAGTTTTCCTACTGTTTCTACTTCGCTGGTTACATGCAAATAGTCTGAGTCTGACAAAAACATAAGGTTTTTCGATATTAATAATTGTGTTTCTAACTCTTGTTGGCTTCCAAGGGAAATATACAAAAAATGAAGAAACTCTTTGAAAGATTTTCGGACCGCGCATTCCGCAATATTGCTTGGAATAGAAATTGCTGCTTTTCTAATTTGTGCCGACAATCCAAATATTTCCACTTTAGGAAAAGTAGATGTTATCCGGTATATTTCAGTTACCAAATCTACGCTCTTTATCCATACTTCTAAATCTTTATGTGTTCGCATAATTAATTATCAACCAAAACCAACTAATAACTAGTAACAAATTACTAATCACAAATTATCTAATCAAACTTCCTCAAACCAAGTATCCGCATCTTCCGGATTATAT
>JAEWWO010000163.1 GCA_023396345.1 Bacteroidota bacterium | reverse complement strand
TCTACAGTTAAGCTGTAGGCTTTCACCACTGACTTACGAGCCCGCCTACGGACCCTTTAACCCAATAAATCCGGATAACGCTTGCACCCTCCGTATTACCGCGGCTGCTGGCACGGAGTTAGCCGGTGCTTATTCATAGGGTACCGTCAAGCTCTTTGGAAAAAGAGTGTTTCGCCCCCTATAAAAGAAGTTTACAATCCAGAGGACCTTAATCCTTCACGCGGCATGGCTGGTTCAGACTTGCGTCCATTGACCAATATTCCTTACTGCTGCCTCCCGTAGGAGTTGGGCCCGTGTCTCAGTGCCCATGTGGCTGATCATGCTCTCACATCAGCTACCCATCGTAGGCTTGGTGGGCAGTTACCCCGCCAACTACCTAATGGGACGCACGACCATCATTATCCGCCGGAGCTTTAATAGAATTGTGATGCCACATCTCTATATTATGGGGTATTAATCCGAATTTCTTCGGGCTATGCCCCAGATAAAGGGAAGTTTCGTACGTGTTCCTCACCCGTTTGCCGGTTTCCAGAAAATTATTGCTAACTGTCTGTATCCCTCGACTTGCATGTATTAAGCCTGCCGCTAGCGTTCATCCTGAGCCAGGATCAAACTCTCCATTGTAAATGAATTGTTTTGACCATGACTAAATTTTACTCTCAAGTAAATTTTAGGCGTCAAATTTGTGTTATAATTTTGAACTACTTCAAGTTGTACTTACTGTTATTTCCTATCTTTCAAAGAGCTTATTACCGCTATCAGCACATGCTGATTTTGGCAACTTGTAAATGATTGAGATGATGAATCTCCAAGCCAAATTGCTTATCATTTTTTTATCTTAAGAACTATACCTTTTTGATTTGGGAGTGCAAAGATAATCACTTTTTTTATTTCTGCAAAATTTTTCTGAACTTTTTTCAGAATTTTTTATTTGTGATTTTTAAGAACTTGCAACCCTTTTGATTTGGGAGTGCAAAGATAATCACTTTTTTGTTTCTGCAAAATTTTTCTGAACTTTTTTTCAGAATTTTTTTGTGTTTTTCTAAGAACTGTTACCCCATTTTTGATTTGGGAGTGCAAAAGTAATAACCTTTTTTTATTCCACCAAATTTTTCTGAAAATTATTTTATTTGCCTCCTCTTCAACAACTATCCCCTCTACCGTTCATTCAGGTGCGGCTTACAAAGATACGGTGATTTTTTTTAGCCGCAAAATCTTTTTAATAGATTCTTTTTGCAAAACGGAATATAAGACCACGACACCTATAATTGGTTTAATTTAAAATTCTACAGCTATCAAATATAGCCCTTTTGCAGGTGCGTCAAAATAGGCTTTATTGCAATCGTGTGATGTAATTATTGTATCAAAATCTTCTAGCGTTATTTTATTATTTCCTACTTTAAGCATAGTTGCCACGAGTGCACGTACCATACCGCGTAAAAATCGGTTTGCTTTTACATTATATATCAGTAAGCCGTTTTGGTATGTCCATTCCGATTTATAAATATCACAATTATTGGTATATACTGGTGTATTCAGTTTACTGAAAGAAGTAAAATCTTTGTTGTGCAGTATACGTGCTGCGGCCTGTTGCAGTAAATCTACATTTACGGGCTGGCGATACCTGTAAGCTGTGTCAGTGAGAAAAGGATTTTTATCCGGGGTAATATAGTATTGATACTCTCTTGATAAGGCACTGAAACGCGCATGCATATCTGACGAAACAGCTGTGATTTTCTTAACAGAAATATCGTGGGGTAGAACGGCATTGAGTTTATAAGTAAGTTTAGCTGTATCTGCGAGAGGTTCATAGGTATCAAAATGAAAATAATTTTGTAAAGCATGTACACCAGCATCGGTTCTGGAAGAGCCTGTAAGCACAAGTGTACTGTTGAGAATTGTATTGAGTGCCTGCTGCACAAAGCCCTGGATTGTTGGCGCATTATCCTGAATCTGAAAGCCACTGTATGCAGTGCCTTTGTAGGATAATTCTATAAAATATCTCTGACTCAAAAAATTTTTGATTATAGCAGTGAACGGAACTGCTCTTTTTTACCGCGGTCGTATATCTGATCTTCGAGCGTGGAGAAATTTTCCACATCGGAAATGTTCTTTTTAACTGCGGCAAAAAACTTTAATCTTCCGTTATCGGTGATAAACAATCCACCCAGGGTTTTTACATTAGCTGTGGTAATACATTTGTTGCCAAGCATATCCATTGCCGTAGAAATCATATCATCGTCATTGTCTCTGCCAATCATTTTATTGCGCATTTTGCTAAAGTCTCTGTCTGATATAGATCCGCCAGAACAACCAGAACTGCTTGTGGCACGTGTAGAAACTACAGGAGCTGTAGAAACAGTCTCTTCAGATCGTTGTTTGCTTTCCTCAGACTCTACAGGTGTTGCTGAGTAGAACGGATTATTTACCTGACCGGACTGATTATTTTTAGGTTCAGTATTGGAATTATTATTCAAAAATTTTTCGTCGTTTCTATTCCTTCTTCTGTTAGTAGTTGCATTGGACGGCGGGGGTGTTTGTGCTAAATCATCGTAATCGAAATAAGCGATAGATCTTTTGCGTTCTGTATTCTGTGCAGAAGTATTGCCATTGCCGGTACCTGTCTGTTCTTCATCGTAAGGTACAAAAATAGAAACAGAATCCGTACTGGTAGTACTTAACAATACAAAGCTCATTGACCTGCCTCCATTGGCATCCTGGTCGCTGGTTCTTACTACTCCGTAAGTATCTGCCAAAGCCGGAGAAGATGCAACAGTAGTAGTTGTGGTAACAACCTGCGTTTGTACCGGTGCCGTTACAGGTTCCTGTACGGAAGTTGTTTCGCGCGCAACAGGGGTTTCTACAGGTTTATCTGTAGTTCTTACCAATCTATCTTCAAAAGGATCTCTTGCCGGTGTTTTGGGTGTAGCAGGAGCAGTTTCACTTTTAGCCAAATCAGGATCGTTGGAAACACTTGACATTAAATCTCCGAAAGTTCTGTTTTTACGAGGCTCTTCGGCTACTACAACTTTTTCTTCCTGCACAGGCGGGGCTACTTCTTCTACAACAGGTGGTGTTTCGCGCACTACGGGTGCTTCTGTTACTTCCGGTTCTGCACGTGCTACTACAGGTTCTGTATTTCGTGGGGGAGATGCCGGAGCTTTTCCGTTAGCAGTCAGCACTTCCTGTGTTTGCAAATCGGTTAAAGTAAAAGTATTGTTGCCTGCAGCTTTTAAAGAATAGCCTATATCATTGTTGCGGACAACTGTTACAAAACGTTGTTCGGGAGCTGCGTTTTGCGGAAATCCAAGTGTAAGATTATAGGTGCCGCTTTTTAATTTTGGAATAATGAGATACCCGATTGAAGAAGAGCTATATAACTTTTCATCAAGAATTACATAGAAGGGCTTTCTGTTTTCTGCCTGTATATAAATAAAATGATTGTCTTCAACCTGTGCCATTACTTTTCCGGTGGAGGATAAGAACAGGGCTGCAAGCAGAACAAAGCATATTTTTTTTAGAAACTGAATATTCATTCAATATATTATTTTAGAG
>JAEWWO010000152.1 GCA_023396345.1 Bacteroidota bacterium | reverse complement strand
GCATGTATGACGGGTGTTGATGAAAATGTAGGACGAATAGTAGATGCATTGAAAGAAAACGGACTATTTGAAAATACAATTCTTGTTTTCACTTCCGACCATGGCATTCAGATGGGCGCACACAACGAAGCAGGGAAAAATGTATTTTACGAAGAATCGATGCGTATTCCCATGATTGTAACTTATCCCGATAAATTAAAACCCCGAACCAGTAATCTTAATATAGCTTTTGCCGATTTATATCCAACTTTGTTGTCGCTCATGGGTTTCCAAAAGGCTATACCCGATGAAGTACAGACCTTCGACCTGTCTAAGATGCTCATAAACAGTAAAGCAGAAAAATCCGTTACGCAGCCTTACTATTTTGTAGATTTTAAAAATCACAAAACAGGCTATCGTGGTTTGCGAACCATGCAGCATACATTTGTGGTACATGCCACAGACGGTAAGCTGGATAAAGTGATGCTTTACGACAGAAAAACCGATCCTTTTCAGTTAAAAAATATAGCGGAACAAAATCCGAAAAAAATTAAGCAGTTCAAAAAACAACTTTCAAACTGGCTCCGCAAAACAGAAGATCCGTTCGCAGTTGCATTAAAATAAAATTTTCATCCTGCAAGTGCAGCAATCTCGTTTTGTCTGACAAGATTAAATAATTGTTTACTCTAATGATTTCGAGTGTTACAGACCTAAAAATATTTCAGTTTTTTCTGTAAATACACTATCTTTGCAAAGTCAAAGAGATGTAGAAAGGGAACGGATACCGTTCCCTTATCTTTTACCCGATAAAATTATACGAGATGGAAAAGGAATTATTGTTAGATAAAATTAATGATTGGGTAGGCGAATTACTGGCAGAAGAACCTGAATATTTTTTAGTGAATGCCAAAGTAAAGCCTGTAAACAATATAAAGGTATATCTTGACGGAGATAAAGGAATCAATATTGATAAGTGTATAAAATTTAACCGCGCCCTCCGTTCAAGAATTGACGAATCCGGTATTTTTCCTGAAGGAGAATTTTCTCTGGAAGTATCTTCTCCCGGAATTGATGAGCCGTTGAAAAGTATGCGTCAGTACAAAAAAAATATCGGCAGAAAAGTAGAAATTACTTTTAATGATGCTGAAAAGAAAGGAAAAGAAGGAAAACTTCTGGCGGTGGAAGAAGAGGCAATACAGATAGAAGAAAAAACAGGCAAAGGCAAAAATGCAAATACTGAAGTAGTTACAATACCCTTAGCCGATGTAAAGAAAACTGTGGTACAAATTGAATTTTAAAAAAGTAAAAATAAATTTTTAATATAATAAAGATATGGCAAGTATAAACCTTATCGAGGCCTTTCAGGAATTTAAAGATGCTGAAAACATCGACCGTCCTACTATGATGAAAGTGGTGGAAGATGTATTTAAAACGCTTTTAAGAAAAAAATACGGAAGCGATGATAATTTTGATGTTATCGTTAACGCAGAAAAAGGAGATCTGGAAATATTCAGAAGACGCATGATTGTTGAAGACGGAGAACTGGAAGATCCTTTGGCAGAAGTGGAATACAGCGAAGCCATTAAAATTGAACCCGACTTTGAAGTGGGAGAAGAATTATATCAGGAAGTAGATTTGTATGATTTTGGAAGACGTGCAATTCTGGCGGCAAAGCAAACACTGGCAAGCCGTATAGGCGATTTAAAGAAAAGTGCTTTGGTAAAAAAATACGAAGACCGTATTGGCGAATTAATTTCCGCAGAAGTATATCAGGTGTGGAACAAAGAAGTTTTATTGCTCGATGAAGATGGCAATGAACTTATTCTTCCAAAGTCTGAACAAATTCCGCAGGATTATTTCAAAAAAGGAGAATCTATCAGAGCTATCATCCGCAGGGTAGATGTAAAAAATAACAATCCGGTAATCATCCTCAGCCGTACCGCTCCGGAGTTTTTAGCTAAATTGCTTGAGCTGGAAGTGCCTGAAATTTTTGACGGATTAATCACTATCAAGAAAATTGTACGCGAACCGGGCGACAGAGCTAAAGTAGCCGTAGAAAGTTACGACGACAGAATTGATCCTGTGGGTGCCTGCGTGGGAATGAAAGGAAGCCGTATACACGGAATTGTACGCGAACTGAAAAACGAAAACATAGATGTTATCAATTATACCAATAACATCCAGCTGTTGATTCAGCGCTCGCTTACACCGGCTAAGATTACTTCTTTTGATATTGATACAGAAAATCATCATGCCGATGTGTATTTAAAAGCCGATCAGGTTTCTCTGGCTATCGGTCGCAGAGGGGTAAACATAAAATTGGCCTGTGAATTGACAGGTTATGATATAGATGTGTTCAGAGACATGGAAGAGGAAGACGATTACGATATTGATTTGATGGAGTTCTCTGACGAAATTGATCAATGGGTAATTGATGAATTGAAAAGAGTAGGCTGCGACACGGCTAAAAGTGTACTGGAACTTTCAGCAGAAGAGCTGGAAAGAAGAACAGACCTCGAAAAAGAAACAATTGATGAGGTATTGCGTGTTCTTAACGAAGAATTTGAAAATGAGTAGGTGCAGACGTATAATTTGTCTGTAAGAAAATACCTGCTATAAACTTATATATGTCAGAAATAAGATTACCAAGATTGTTGGCAGCAGCCAAGGAGTTTAATATCGGTGCAGAAACACTGATAGATTATTTGGTTGATAAAGGATTTAACAAAGACGAGCTAAAACCTTCGGCTAAATTAACCGAAGGGATGTATCGTGCGCTTCAGGCAGAGTTTCAAAGTGATAAGCTTGCCAAAAACAAAGCAGATCAAATTGAAATTCCGAAAAGTGCAGGAGGAACATCTGTTGAAAAAGAAAAGAAAAAGAAAGAAGCTCCTGTTGAAAATAAACCCGTAGAAGAGCCGATACCACAAGCAGAGGAGCCTGTAGTAGAGGAACAAAAAATAGAAGAACCCAAAGAAGAGCCTGTTGTTCCTGTTATAGAAGAACCAAAGGCAGAACCCGAAGCTCCTGTAGAAGAAAAACCTCAGGAAACTCCCGAAGTGGAAGTGCCGCAGCCTACTGAAAAAGAACAGACTGAACCAGAAGCTTCAGAGGACAATTTTATAGAAACAAAATCAGTGGAAATTGAAGGTCCTAAAGTAATTCATAAAATTGATTTGTCAGGAATTGATTCTTCCACAAGACCTAAAAAAACTGCTCCGAAACCTAAGCAGGAAAAACAACCTGCAAAACCTCAGGAGCCGCAAAAAACTGGAAAACAGGAACCAAAACCTGTTCAGCAGGAGCAGAAACAACCTGCTCAAAAACAAGAACAGGCAGCACCGCAGATTCCTCAAAAAGAAGAAGCACCGGAACACGAGCATATAGAAATTAAAAGAGAAAAACTCGAAGGTCCTAAAATACTGGGCAAAATTGAATTGCCTGTAGATAACGATACAAGACCTAAAACAGGAAGAGGAGAGAAAAGAAAGAGAAAGAGAATTCCTGTGGATAAAGCCGGAAGCAATTCAGGAACTTCATCAACTCCGACAACCGATTCAAGGGGCGACAACAACAGACCACAAGGCGGTGGCGGCAACAGACCTCCGCATCAGCACGGTGGCGGACACGGACAGAACAGAGGTGGCGGTAACCAGAACCAGAAAGATAATAAATTCGGCAACAGAAGAGACCGCAACAGAAATCGTCATCAAACACCTGAAGAAAAAGAAATAGATCAAAAAGCAATTCAGGAAAAAATCAGAGAAACACAGGCTAAACTGGCCGGTAATACCAATAAAGGAAAATCAAGAGCGCAATATCGTAAAGAAAAACGTCAGGAAATGGCGGATGCAGCTATGCAGGAGCAGGCTGAAAACGATAACAAACTACAGGTAACGGAGTTTATCACCGTGAGCGAGTTAGCCAATCTGATGGATGTAAGCTTTGCCGATGTTATTGCTAAATGTATGGGCTTGGGCATCATGGTATCTATCAATCAGCGTCTTGATGCAGAAGTGATAGAGCTGGTAGCCAGCGAATTTGATTATGAAGTAGAATTCCTTGGTGTAGATGATTTAGAGGAAGAAGAAGAGGAAGACGAAGAGGACAATCCCGAAGATCTTACTTCAAGATATCCTATCGTTACCATTATGGGTCACGTTGACCACGGTAAAACGTCTTTACTTGACTATATAAGAAATGCCAATGTGGTAGCCGGTGAAGCCGGAGGTATCACACAGCACATAGGAGCTTACGTGGTAGAAGTACCGGGAGGTAAAAAAATCACCTTCCTTGATACACCGGGTCACGAAGCCTTTACTGCCATGCGTGCCAGAGGTGCTAAAATCACTGACGTTGCAGTAATTGTGGTTGCAGCAGATGATGCGGTGATGCCGCAGACTAAAGAGGCTATCAGCCACGCACAGGCAGCAGGCGTACCTATGATTTTTGCAATCAATAAAATAGATAAAGAAGGAGCTAACCCTCAGAAAATTTACGAGCAATTATCGCAAATGAATATTCTGGTAGAAGAATGGGGCGGTAAATTCCAGAGTCAGGAACTTTCAGCCAAACAAGGACTGAATGTAGATTTACTCATGGAAAAAATATTACTCGAAGCAGAATTGTTAGACCTCAAGGCTAATCCTTCTAAAGAAGCAACCGGTTCTGTAATTGAAGCCTCTCTCGACAAGGGTCGTGGTTATGTGGCTACATTACTCGTACAGAACGGAACACTTCATCAGGGAGATTTGATTGTTTCAGGACAATATTATGGTCGTTTGAAAGCAATGTTCAACGAAAGAAATCAGCGCATTACCAAAGCAGGTCCATCCCGTCCTGTACAGGTATTGGGTCTTAACGGAGCTCCGCAGGCAGGTGAGAAATTTAAAATGTACGAAGAGGAAAGCGAAGCTAAGGAAATTGCCAACAAGCGTGCACAAATTCTGCGTGAACAAGGGTTGCGTACACGTAAACATATTACACTGGATGAAATCGGCAGACGTCTTGCATTGGGTAACTTTAAAGAATTGAATGTAATTATCAAAGGTGATGTGGATGGTTCGGTAGAAGCATTGAGCGACTCTTTGCAAAAACTTTCTACAGAAGAAATTGTGGTAAGCGTTGTACACAAAGCCGTTGGTCAGATTTCCGAGAGCGATGTATTGCTGGCAACAGCTTCTGATGCCGTTATTATCGGGTTTAATGTACGTCCATCCATTCAGGCGGCAAGACTGGCTGATAACGAGGGTGTGCAGATAAAATCTTACTCTATCATTTACGATGCTATCAATGAGATTAAAGCTGCTATGGAAGGCATGCTTGAACCAAAAGTAGAGCAGAAGGAAGTAGCAACTGTGGAAATCAGAGAAGTGTATAAATTCGATAAAGCTACTGTAGCCGGAAGTTATGTGCTGGAAGGAAAAATAAAACGCGAGCATAAGATTAAAGTATTCCGCGATGGTATTCTTGTATTCCCTCGTCAGGAAGGTGCGTTCGGAGAATTGGGCAGCTTAAAACGTTTTAAAGACGATGTAAAAGAAGTAGCACAGGGTTATGAATGTGGTCTTACCGTTAAAAACTTTGCCGACATCAGCGTGGGAGACCATGTAGTAGCTTACGAAGAAGAAGAAATTAAGAGAACGTTATAAAACAAAACACTAATTTAGCCGTTTAATATAATCGAATGAAGAAAGGTATCTTGTTTTTACTGTTGCTTGCCGTGGTTTCCGCAACCTCTGCACAAAATACTCAACAGCCGAAAGTATTGATGGATGGTGTGGTTGCTGTTGTGGGTAACGGTGTTATACTAAAATCCGAAATGGATTTGGCTCTGGCAGAATACAAACAAAACAGCGGACAAACTTTTGTTCCACCGGAAATGAACTGTTATATTCTGGCATCTTTTATTCAGAATAAAGTTTTGGCAATACACGCAGAAGTAGATTCTATTCCCGTGGGAGATGATTACATAGAACAAAATCTGGATCAGAGAATCAATTACTATATTCATCAATATGGTTCAAGAGAGCAGGTAGAAAAAATTTTAGGAAAACCCATTTATCAGTTTAGAGAAGAAATTCGCCCTCAGGTAAGAGAGCAGGTACTGGCACAGGCTGCGCAGCAGGACATCATTAAAAATGTACGTATTACCCCTACGGAAGTAGAAGAATATTACAAATCTATTCCTGAAGATAGCCTTCGTTTTAAAGAAAGTCAGTACGAAGTCAGTCAGCTTATCATGGATCCCAGACCAACAAAAGAATCAGAAGACAAGGTAATAGCGGAATTAAATGCATTGAAAGCAGATGTGGAGAACGGCAGAGCTAACTTTGCCGAGCTTGCAAGACGACTTTCCGAAGATCCGAGTGCCAAACAAAATTCCGGTGAAATACCCATGAACCGTGCGGTTGGAGGCTTTGACCCTGTGTTTATGAATGCTGCATTCAGATTAAAGGAAGGGCAGATTTCTCCTGTAATCAAAAGTTCTTTTGGATATCATATCATTCAAATGGTTTCAAAAGTGGGCGATGATGCAGTTGTAAGACACATTCTTAAACTACCTCCGGTTAATGATAACGATGTAAGACTGGCTATTGAAAGAGCCGATAGCATCCGCTCTGTAATTATCAAAGATAACGTACCTTTCAACACCGCTGTGAACCGTTACAGTGATGATGATAACCTGAAATATACAGGCGGTGCGGTGTTTGCGCAAACGCCCAATGGTTTTGAAACGGTGCTTTCTCTGGATCAATTTACTGACAGACAAATTGCAGATGCCATTACCAAAATGGAAATAGGCGAAATTTCTGAAGCGCAGATTTTTCAAAATCCGCAAACCGGAAAAATTCAGGTGCGTTTATTAATGCTGCGTTCTAAAACAGCACCACACAGAGAAAATTTAAAAGATGACTTCAACGAAATTTCTCAGAGAGCGTTATATATTAAACAGCAGCAGGCTTTAGCCAACTGGCTTACCAGAAATGTAGGAAATTATTACATCAGAGTTGATGAAAATCTGTATAGCTGTCCTGACATTCAGGAGTGGACAAAGCGTTCACAGGAAAATCTTAATCATTTCTCTACAAGAGAAAATTAGTTCTTTCAGATAAATTTTTTATAGCCACAAAGGCATCAATACATGTGAACCGTGTTTTTATGCTTTCGTGGCTTTTTTATTATTTATTGCTTGTGCTATTGGTCTTTTATACTTTATTGTTCTGCGAGGCGTCCTCGCCTCGCAGCATTATTATATCGCCTCCGGCGATTATTAATTGTTTAATGTGTTGGATGAGTAAATCTGTTTATTAGTTCCTTGTATATTATTCATTTTTATTGCGAAAGAAAATATAAGACTTAATTGAAAATATAGCAGAAACAAGATTTTACTCTATTTTTGTTTAAAATGATAAAGATTTTTTTGAGGCATCTATTTTTTTTATTAGTTTTTTGTGTAACTATCAATGCTTTTGCTCAAGCACAAACAGAGCAACAGTTGCAGCACTATCTGTTGCAAAGAGTAGAAGCAATGCAAATAAAGGAAGATGATTTTTTTCTGAAAGGAATATACCCTTCATATATCAACAACAAACAAAAATACACTACCAAAGATAAAGACCTTACCATTTTTTACAATGCTCTGATAGACGAAACACTGCAGCAAATTTATCCTGAATTAACTATAGAAAACAAAGCAATTGTAGATAAAATGTATGCAGCATCTTTGCCCTTGTATCCGCGTTTTAAAAATCAGAAAGGAAGAAACAGTTACAATTTCTGGGTAAGAGATTCCCTTTATACATTTCCGTATTCATGGTGGATTCCGTTGATTAAAAAAGACCCACACGTACCGGATGATATGGATGATACATCTATTTCGCATCTGGCACTAAACAGCTCCACAGACTCTGCAAAGGCTGTGCATGCATTGTTTCAGGGGTTTATAAACCGACCCGAAAAGCCATTAAAAACAGTTGATAAAAAATACAGAAATCAGCCTGCTTATTCTACCTGGTTTGGTAAAAAATTTCCGGTAGTTTTTGATATCTCTGTTTTAGCCAATACACTTTTCTTTGTGCAGACGCATAATCTTGACTGGACAAGTGCCGATTCTGCTTCGCTTAATGTAATTGTGGAAGCACTCGACTCTCGCGATTATTTTAAAAATGCACGATTGATTTCGCCTTACTATGGCAAGCCTGCCATTATTATGTATCATTTATCAAGACTAATGCAAGTGAAGCCTGTAGCCGCTTTGGAAGAAAGAAAACAGTATATGATTGAAGACACAAAAGCCATGTACATTACCAGTCAATCCTGGTTTGAAAAAATTATTCTGTCAGCAGCATTAAAAAAATGGGGTGTGGAAACCGGTTTAAGAAACGACATTGTCACAGCGTTTCAGCAGGATGAGAATTTTATCCAACGCGAAGTAGAACAAAGCGATTATCCTTATTTCATCGGAAATATACCATCTTATTTTCCTTACGGAATTAAAAAAGTTTTCACTAAAATGGATGCCCTGTTTTATTACCATTATTGTCCGGCGTACAACAATGTAATATTGCTGGAGTATTTGGTGGAGTAAGAGTTACGCAATAATGTACCATAAAATATATAGGGATGCATCACGTGACGCATCCCTATATATTTTTGTCAGAGTTGTATATATCCATGTATGATAATTATTTTCCTTTTTCCTTTTTCCACTTTCAATTATCATCTATCCTCTCTCATCTATTCTCTCCTCTACTTAACTCCCTGCATTAATTTTCTAACTATTGGTGAAATTACAATCAGTACCACACCTGCAATAATAGCGTAGTAGCCCAGTTGTTTATAGCCATCGGTATAAGCAAGTAATTTATCTACCAACGAGGCATCTTCATTGGCTTTTGCCATGCCGGCGCCTAATAAACCTGCAACGTATTGTCCGTAAGCACTGGCAAGAAACCACATCCCCATCATCATTCCCTGCAAACGTGGAGGCGATAGTTTAGTCATGGTAGAAAGTCCGATAGGAGAAAGACAAAGTTCACCGAAAGTCATCACCAGATAAGCGAGTGTAAATACATCCAGATTGGCAATGCCCGGAGCTACCTGAAAGAATCTTGTAGCAAACAACAACAGGAACGAACCTCCGAGGAATAAAAATCCCATTCCGAATTTTACAACAGTGTTAGGTTCTTTATTTCTTTTGGCTAATGCAAGCCAGCCCAAACCAAACATCCAGGCGAAGATAATTACGAACAATGCATTGGCTGAATTGTTTACACCATTAGGATCAACAGGAATAAATCCAAGCAGTTTATTATCCAGATTGTTGGCAGCGAACAAACTCAACGAGCCCCCGCTTTGCTCAAAAAATGCCCAGAAGATTATTGAAAACACAATGAAGATAAGCGCCGCCGTCAATTTCTTGGCTTCCGCTTTGGTGCTTCTCGTCATTTCATAAAAAAGATAAATAAGTGTAGCCGGACCAATAATATACATAAACCAGTCGGTGTATTGTGGTGTGGCAACCATTTTCATTATCACGGGTATCGCCAACAAGGAACCGACGTATACTGCTATCATTGCCCAGTTAGTATGCTTTTTCACAGGTTCTGTAGTAACTGTTGCAGCATCCTGTTCAGGGTTATTACCTATAGCTCCGTAATCAACAATTTTGGTTTTCTTTTTTCTAAGCGGAGGCAAGCCGATGGGTCCTAAATGTCTTTTGGTAAATACAAATGTAATCAGGCTTATTGTCATTACAACAGCAGCAAAACCAAAAGCTACATTCCAGCGAAGATTTTCGGGTATTACATCGCCCAGTAAAGTACCTTTACCTACAGCCACACACACATAACCTCCCAGTAATGCTCCTAAGTTAATGCCTGTATAAAATAGAGAAAAGCCTGCATCTCTTCTTGGGTCTCCGTCTTTGTATAACTGACCCACCATAGTAGATATATTAGGTTTAAATAATCCGGTACCAATTACCGTAACACTGATACCCAGAAAGAAAAACTTATGCGGATCGGTGGCTAAAATTAAACTTCCTATAATC
>JAEWWO010000019.1 GCA_023396345.1 Bacteroidota bacterium | reverse complement strand
TGGTATGACAGACGAGGCTAAAGCTACCATCGAAGAACTGGGTATTCTTTTCAAAGGACCGATGGAAACACCCAAAGGTAAAGGCGTAAAAAGCATCAATGTTACAGCCCGTAAAACATGGAATACTTACGCCAACAAAAGAACATTTCAAACACTGCATGGTGTAGATACTGTGTTCAGCAAAGCCGGTATTAATATAGATCTTACGGTAGTTCGTGAAAATATTGAAGACACATACGGTGGTGTTGAACATATGCTTAGTAATGATGTAGCTATCAGCCGACGTTTTATTACACGTCCCGGAAGCGAACAGGTTATACGTTATGCTTTTGAAATGGCTAAAGCTAAAAAGGCAAAAAAAATCACCTGCGGACACAAGGCAAATATCATGAAACTTACCGACGGTATTTTTCTGAATACTTTTTATGAAGTTGCCAAAGAATATCCCGAACTGGAAGTAAACGATGTAATTGTTGATGACCTGTGCATGAAGCTGGTAATGCGTCCTGAAATGTTTGATGTAATTGTGTTAACCAATTTACAAGGCGATATCGTAAGCGACCTCTGTGCCGGATTGGTTGGCGGACTGGGCTTTGCTCCTTCTGCAAACATCGGAGATAACATTTGTATTTTTGAAGCTGTACACGGCACTGCTCCTGATATTGCAGGAAAAAATATTGCCAACCCTACGGCTCTGTTATTAAGCGGACTTGCCATGTTGCACCATCTGGGTTTTTACGGTACTGCCAACATGATTGAAAATGCCTTATTGTATACTTTGGAACAAGGTAGCAGAACAGGAGATTTTGGCGACAGGTCTATACCTGCTTTAAATACCACACAATTTGCAGAAGCTATTATTGCCAACTTTGGGCAGAAACCTACCGTTGGTGCAAAACCGGAACTGGAAGATGCACCAAAGGAACATAAAGTTGCAAAAATGGATATCAATCTGATGATGGATAATCCACAAAAAGAAGAAGAAAAAATTGGCGGTGTAGATTTTTTCATTATCACCAATCAGTTTCCCAATACCATTGCAGAAAAATGTAAAGTTGCTTTAGGCGAAAATAAAAAACTACAGCTAATCAATATCAGCAACAGAGGCACACAGGTTTGGCCAACAGGTTCTGTTTATACGAATCTGGTTGATTTATATAATGTGCGCTTTGAAGCAGAAGACGGAGTGGAAGTAAAGCAATCAGATGTAATTGCTCTTTACGAAAAAATGAGTCAGAATTTTGATGTAGCTACAGTAGAAATACTGCAAAAACATGGCGGCGAAAGAGCGTATAGTTTGGCTCAGGGGCAATAATAAAAAATTATATTTTTTATCAGATGTTCTCGTCTTGTCCGAGACAGGCTCGTACCGATAGCTATCGGTACGTTCGACAAAACCTTAGAATATTGTCATCCTGATTCCGATTTATCGGAATGAAGGATCTAAACAGATGCTTCGCTCTACGCTTAACATGACAGAAATAAATAAAAATCTCTGGTAATGATACCAGAGATTTCTATTTATTTGCACCAAATGCAAACCTTTGCACCTTTATTTCAACAGAAGTAAAGTAAAATGTCTTTATTTTTATAAAAAATGAAAGATATGTTGCATCTTAAAAAGATTTTTATTGCTGTATTCGTTACAGGTTTTTTATTGTTTTCTTTTAGTGGCTGCTCGCCTAAAGTTTCTAAAAAAATATCTGCTGAAGAAGCTGCTCAAATAGCAACTTTGCCTGCCATTAATATTCCTTTGGGAGGAAATGCTTTTTTCAACAAAAAAGAAGATCAGTCAAAAATTACCAATAACGGGCTGGTCAACTGGACCAACAACAATACCATTACAAGTGTTTATTTTAAAGCCTTAGAGCCCGGTAAATATTATCTTTCATTAAGTGCTAAAAATAATTCTGAAAGTAAAATAACTGTTTCTGTTTTGAATAAAAAACAGGAAGTAACGCTATCTCCTGCTTCTGCATTCATTGAAAGTGATATAATTGAATTGAATATTACCAAACCCGAATATATTCGTGTGGATTTGCAAGGTGTAAACAAAAGCGGCAATACTTTCGCAGAAGTAAATGAATTGATTATTCGCGGAGAAAATGCAGCATCACTTGCTTTTGTAAAAGATAATTCCAATCATCGTTTTCATTTTGGAAGACGCGGACCATCGGTACATTTAAATTTTTTGGTGTCTGAAGAAGCAAAAGAAAAAGTAGAATATTTTTACAATGAAATTCGTGTTCCGGAAGGTGAAGATGTATTAGGCTCTTACTACCAGGCTGATGGATTTTCGTTCGGCTATTTTGGTATTCAGGTAAATTCTGCTACTGAAAGACGTGTTTTATTTTCCGTATGGAGTCCGTTTAGTACAGACAATCCAAAAGAAATTCCGGAAGAAGATAAAATAATTTTAATAAAAAAAGGAACTGACGTGTATACCGGAGAATTTGGCAATGAAGGTTCCGGCGGACAAAGTTTTCTGAGATACAACTGGCAGGTGAATAAAAACTATGGCTTCCTGCTGAAAGCCGCGCCTGATGCGGCAAACAACAGAACCATCTTTACCGCTTACTTCAAAGATCCGGATATTGACAACTGGAAACTGATAGCATCTTTCTCTCGCCCGAAAACGAATACCTATCTGAAAAATCTATATTCTTTTCTGGAAAATTTTAATACAGAAACAGGACATCAACAAAGAAAAGTACTGTTCACCAATCAGTGGATCAGAACAACAGACGGCAACTGGATGCCGATTGATAAAATCAAATTCACTGCAGACGATATTGCCCGAAGAGGACAACGCCTTGATTATCGCGGTGGTGTACAGGGGGAATATTTCTTTTTGGAAAACTGCGGATTTTTCAATGATAATACAACAATCGGAACAGAGTTCAAAAGAACACTGCCTGACAATCCCACGCCTCCGCAAATAGATTTTACAACTTTACCTTAAGCTAATAATGTATCAGCATTTTTTAAATCCTCAATGGCTTGTTGAGGATTTTTTGCATTAAACACGCAACTGCCGGCAACGAGTACTGTTGCGCCCGCAGCCACAATTTGTGCAGCATTATCAAAAGTTACGCCTCCGTCAATTTCTATAAGACAGTCTGGATTTTTATCATCAATCAAACGCTTAAGTTCAGCAATTTTATTCAAAGTATGAGGAACAAATTTCTGTCCGCCAAATCCGGGATTTACACTCATTAAATTAATCAAATCAACATCAGCAATGATATCAACCAAAGAAGCGATTGGTGTATGCGGATTCACGGCTACGCCTGCCTTGATTCCTAAATCTTTTATCTGCTGAATATTTCTGTGCAGATTTCTGCATGCCTCAATATGTACGCTTATCACATCTGCGCCGGCTTTATGAAAAGCAGGTACAAACTTTTCAGGTTCTTCTATCATTAAATGTACATCACAAACTTTTGATGTAGCCTTGCTGATATGCTCCACCACAGGTATTCCAAAGCTGATATTGGGCACAAATCTGCCGTCCATCACATCCAGATGCAGCCATTCAGCCGCACTATCATTCACCATATTTACTTCGTCTTCAAGCCTCAAAAAGTTACTTGCTAAAAAGGAGGGCGCAACAATTACCATTTTATTATCATTTATTGCCTCAAAGATAAACAAGACGAAAAGATAATTGTACTTTTGCCAAAAATTTTTATATATGAATTTGAATTGGGGAAATTTAATTTCAGTAAGCTTTACATTATTTGCGGTAATTGATGCTTTAGGCTCCATTCCTCTTTTTATTACACTCAAGAAAAAAAATGGAGGCGAGCTTGATGTAAAAAGGATTGTATTCTTTTCTGCCATTATCATGATTGCGTTTTTATTTGGAGGACCTCAATTATTAAAAATGCTTGGTGTAAACGTAGAATCGTTTGCTGTTGCAGGTTCTATCGTTCTTTTCCTGATTGGCTTTGAAATGATTTCCGGACACGAAATATTTAAAGACGATGGCAATAAACGTCTGGGTGCTATTGTACCTATTGCGTTTCCTCTTATTGCCGGAAGTGCCACACTTACAACTATTATCTCTTTTAAAGCCATTTACAGTCAGGCTGAAATTCTTGTCGGTATATTAGTAAACCTGCTTTTTGTATATTTGGTACTTACCTCTTTAAAATGGTTCGAAAGAATGCTGGGGGCAGGAGGAATTATAGCTGTAAGAAAATTTTTCGGAGTTGTGCTGATAGCTATTGCGGTAAAGATGTTTGGAGAAAATATTGAAGTATTTACCGCTCCTTTTAAACAATAAAAATAAGGAATGATACAAGAGAGTTTAAAAAAGAAAATTCTGGTCATCGATGGTGCTATGGGCACAATGATACAACGGTATAAACTTACCGAAGAAGATTATCGTGGCGAAAGATTTAAAGACTGGAAATTTGACGTAAAGGGCAATAATGATTTATTAAGTCTCACCCGTCCTGATATAATCGAAGCCATACATTTACAATATCTGGAAGCAGGAGCGGATATTATTGAAACCAATACATTCAGCAGTACTTCTATTGCACAAGCTGATTATCATATGGAAGCTCTGGCTTATGAGCTCAATATTGCATCCGCAAAATGTGCAAGGAATGCCATAAATGCCTATAAAAAAGCACACCCTGAAAGTGATGAAAAATATATAGCAGGCGCCATTGGACCTTTGAATAAAACGCTATCCTTATCACCCGATGTTAATAGTCCTGGATATCGTGCTGTTACGTTTGATGAAGTTACAGAGGCGTATTATGAACAGATTAAGGGGCTTTCAGAAGGCGGCGTAGATGTATTATTAATAGAAACAATTTTTGATACTTTGAATGCAAAGGCTGCTATTTATGCTGTAAAAAAATATTTCAGTGATACACAAAACCCGGAATTACCAATTATGATTTCGGGAACAATTACTGATGCAAGCGGCAGAACTTTGAGCGGACAAACATTAGATGCTTTCTACATTTCAGTTAAACACGCCAATCCGATAAGTGTGGGACTTAACTGTGCTTTAGGTGCAGCAGAAATGCGTCCGCATATAAAAGACCTAAGTGAAATGGCAGAATGTTTTACATCTGCATATCCCAATGCAGGATTACCGAATGCTATGGGAGAATACGATGAAGCACCTGAAGACACTGCACATTTTATTGAAGACTGGGTACAGGAAGGCTGGGTAAATATTGTGGGTGGATGCTGCGGCACCACACCCGATCATATAAAGCATATAGCAGAAAATGTAAAAAAGATGCAGCCGAGAAACGCCCCCTCAATCCCCCAAAGGGGGAATGATTGAAGAGTAGCTAATAACATGTAAACGAATCAAATATTTATTGAACAAAATCCCTCCTTTGGAGGGTCAGGGAGGCTAAATGAAACAAACATATCTTACTTTAAGCGGATTAGAACCACTGGTTATTCGGCCGGAAAGTAATTTTATTAATATTGGGGAAAGAACTAACGTAACCGGTTCTAAAAAATTTGCACGTCTTATAAAAGACAACAAATACGAAGAAGCGTTGGATGTGGCAAGACAGCAGGTAGAAAACGGAGCGCAGATTATTGACGTAAATATGGACGATGCCTTGCTCGATGGCGAACAAGCAATGACCACTTTTCTCAACCTTTTACAAAGCGAACCGGATATTGCCAAAATACCCGTAATGATTGACTCTTCTAAATTCAATATCATTGAAGCAGGATTGAAATGCGTACAGGGCAAATGTATTGTAAACTCCATCTCCATGAAAGAAGGAGAAGAAGCCTTTAAACATCACGCAAAAATCTGTATGGCTTACGGAGCTGCAATTGTGGTAATGGCATTTGATGAAAATGGTCAGGCCGATACGCTCCAACGCAGAGTAGATATATGTTCCAGAGCTTATGATATTCTGGTAAACGAAATTCATTTCCCGCCGCAGGATATTATTTTCGACCTCAATGTATTTGCCGTAGCTACCGGACTGGAAGAACACAATAATTATGCAGTTGATTTTATTGAAGCTGCGCGCATCATAAAAGAAAAATATCCTTTAGTCAGTATCAGTGGCGGAGTTAGTAACTTATCTTTCTCTTTCAGAGGTAATGAAACCGTAAGAGAAGCTATGCACAGCGTTTTTCTGTATCATGCCATCAAAGCAGGAATGAACATGGGCATCGTGAACGCAGGTCAATTAATAGTGTATGATGAAATTGATCCTGTATTAAAACAACTTTGCGAAGATGTAATTCTTAATAAAAATAATAACAACAACGAAGCTACAGATAAGTTGATATCTTTTGCGGAAACAGTAAAATCTAAAGGCAAAGTGCAAAAGAAAGATGATGCATGGCGCAATACATCTGTAGAAGAAAGGCTTACACATGCACTCGTAAACGGCATTACAGAATACATTGATGAAGATACGGAAGAAGCAAGACTTAAGTATGACAAACCGCTTCAGGTAATTGAAGGTCCCTTAATGCAGGGCATGAATGTAGTGGGTGATTTATTCGGTTCGGGTAAAATGTTTTTGCCACAGGTTGTAAAGAGCGCAAGAGTAATGAAAAAAAGTGTGGCGTATCTTCTGCCATATATTGAGCAGGAAAAAGATAATATGAATTCAGGCAGAGGGGCTATCCTTCTCGCTACTGTAAAAGGCGATGTACATGATATAGGTAAAAATATCGTAGGTGTAGTATTAGGTTGTAACGGGTATAATATCATTGATCTGGGCGTAATGGTACCTGCTGAAAAAATACTTGATGAAGCACAAAAACAAAATGTAGATATCATTGGATTAAGCGGATTAATTACTCCTTCTCTTGATGAAATGGTGAATGTGGCAAAAGAAATGAAACGCCGCAATATGCCTCAACCTCTTATGATTGGCGGCGCAACCACTTCAAGAATGCACACAGCCGTAAAAATCGCTCCCGAATATAATAATGGAGTTGTGCATGTAATTGACGCATCACGTGCTGTAAGCGTTGCAGGTACTTTATTAAGTAAAGAAAATAAAGGTGATTACATTAACGGTATCTACAACGAATATGCTAAACTGAAAACCGATTTTGAAAACAAAAAACCTGTAAAGAAATATATTTCTCTTGCAGACGCTCAAAATAATAAACAAAAAATCGACTGGTCTCAATACACGCCTCCTGCGCCGTCTTTTATAGGAACAAAATCTTTTATAGATCATTCGTTAAAAGAAATCAGAGAATATATCGACTGGAAACCTTTCTTCATTTCATGGGAATTACATGGTAATTATCCTGCAATTTTAACCGATGAGATCGTGGGTAAAGAAGCACAAAAATTGTTTGACGACGCCAATGCCATGCTCGACAAAATCATTGATGAACACTGGGTTTCAGCAAAAGGCGTTATCGGATTTATGGAAGCGAATACTATTGCACCTGATACCATAAAAGTAAAGATGCATGATAAATCATTCCACCTGGAAACATTAAGGCAACAAATTAAAAAAGCAGAAGGTCAACCCAACAATTCACTGGCGGATTTCATTAAGCCTGAAGAATCGGGCAAGGATTATATGGGTGCTTTTGCAGTAACCATTGACGGTATTGAAAATCATCTGGAAAAATTTATTTCCGACCATGATGATTACAGCAAAATAATGCTACAGGCTCTTTGCGACAGACTGGTAGAAGCTTTTGCAGAATTGCTGCACAAAAAAGTAAGAACAGAATACTGGGGTTACCAAGAAGAAGAAGTACTAAGCAACGAAGATTTAATCAAGGAAAAATACAGAGGCATACGTCCGGCACCAGGCTACCCTGCTTGTCCTGAACATACCGAAAAATATAAACTGTTTGATCTGCTGAATGTTACTGAAACCACCGGTATCACGCTCACAGAAAATCTGGCTATGTATCCTGCTGCAAGTGTGTGTGGATGGTACTTTGCACA
>JAEWWO010000006.1 GCA_023396345.1 Bacteroidota bacterium | reverse complement strand
ATCATACCGCCATCTCCGCCCATTTCTCCTATTTCATTAATGACTTCTTTTGCGGCATCGGTAATATTCTTTTGTTGATACTGCATTTTTGCTGCAACATTAAAAGCGGCTACGCTTCTTATATAATACTCGCCCCATCCTGTGCAGGAAATACCAACCTGTTGATTGGCGTATGTGCCGGCACCGATGATGGGAGAATCTCCGATTCTACCAAACTTTTTATTGGTCATACCTCCGGTTGAAGTTCCTGCTGCAATATTCCCTCTGGCATCCAATGCAACAGCACCGACAGTGCCAAATTTTGAATCTTTTAATTCTGTTGCTGATAAACTTGTTTTGTTATTTTGTTTTTCGGCTTCTAAAATTTTCTGCAGAGCATTCCAGCTGTTTTCTGTTTTGAAATAAGAAGGATCTACTATATGCAAGCCATTTTCTTTTGCGAAATTTTCTGCTCCGTGTCCCGCCATCATTACATGTTCGGAGTGATTCATTACTGCAATTGCTGCAAGAATAGGATTTTTTATGGTATGCACTCCTGCTACAGCACCGGCTTTTCTGTTGCTGCCATTCATTATAGATGCATCCAGTACATTTTTTCCATCGTGGGTAAAAACAGCTCCCTTTCCTGCGTTGAACAAAGGAGAATCTTCCAGAACTGTTATTGCTGCTGCAACAGCATCAACGCTTGATTGTCCGCTTTGCAGCGTATTGTATCCCTTTTGCAAAGCCTCTTCCAGTTTCGCTCTGTATTCTCTTTCCGACTGAGCACCCATCTTCTCTTTTACTATGGTTCCAGCTCCGCCGTGAATAACCATTACATATTTCTTCTGTGCAAAAGCAACAGCGCTTATAATTAAAAAACTAAAACAAAATAATAATCTCATATACTTTATGTTTTAACTATTTCCCTATTTTACCATAACGTTGTTGAAAATATAAGACCACGGTATTTCATAAAATTAAGTTCATTTATGAATATTGAAATTAAGAAAAAAACAGATATGGTGCGGTAAAAAGACTCAAAAGAGTGCGGAAGAGGAGAGTCGAACTCCCATGCCCTTGCGGGCGCTACATCCTGAATGTAGTGCGTCTACCAATTTCGCCACCTCCGCATGTTGAAGAACAAATTATCAGATAGTTTAATGAGTGCGGAGGAGGAGATTCGAACTCCCACGCCCTTTCAGGCGCTACCACCTCAAAGTAGTGCGTCTACCAGTTTCGCCACCTCCGCCCTACCTGATGGAACGCAAAAATACAGCTTTTGCAAATATTTATAAAACAAAAACAATAAAATTGTATTTTTGAAAAACGACGTGATTAAACATACTTTTCACTCTTTACTCATATTATAAAACAAACTTTAAGCATGAATGATGTTGCCTCTTTTTCGAGACTGTTTGATATTCTGGATGTACAACTGCAAAAATTTCCAAAAGAGGATATGCTCTGCGTTAAACAGAATAATTCCTGGAAAAAATACAGCACTGCAGAAGTAAAGAGTTTAGTAGACCAACTATCTGCCGGCCTAATGGATTTGGGTATAGGCTTTAAAGATCATACTCCTGAAGGTGTTGATAAAGTGGTTGTAATAAGCCAGAACAGACCCGAATGGATTATTATTGATTTGGCAGTGCAACAAATCGGTGCGGTTCTGGTTCCTGTATATCCTACAACCAACCCAACGGAGCTTAATTATATTCTCACGGAAAGTGAAGCAAAGCTTGTATTTGTGGGAGATGCCGATATTCTGGAAAGATTTGAAACCTGCATAGCAGAATCTGATACGGTAAAAGGTTTGTACTCCTTTGACGAAACTTCTGCAAAAAACTGGCAAACTATTTTAAAAGATGTAGATGAAAATACGCAATCGAAAATTGAAGAAGTAAAAAGCCAAATACACGAAGAAAGAATTGCTACAATCATTTACACATCAGGCACTACGGGGCTTCCCAAGGGTGTAATGCTTTCTCACAAAAACATTGTATCTAATTTAATTTTTGATAAAAGAGATTTACCCTTTCCCGATGCACCACATTGGAAGGCGGTAAGTTTTTTGCCGCTCAACCACGTTTTTGAAAGAGTGGTAAATTATTTTTACATGCTGAGTGGTGTAAGTGTTTATTTTGTTACAGATGTGGCACAAATAGGCGATTATCTGAAAGATGTTAAGCCCAATGTTTTTACAACCGTACCCCGTCTGCTGGAAAAAGTATTTGAGAAAATACTTACTACCGGCAGAAGTTTATCTCTTCCAAAAAGAAAAATATTTTTCTGGTCCGTTGGCTTAGCACAGAAATATGATAACCATAAAAAACTTTCCTTCTTTTACAAACTACAATTAAAAATTGCCGATAAACTTGTTTACTCTAAATGGAGAAAGGCGTTGGGAGGCAAAGTAGAACTAATAGTTGCCGGTGGTGCTGCTTGTCAGGAAAGGTTGTTGCGTATTTTCCATGCTGCTAAAATTTTTGTGGTTGAAGGTTATGGACCTACAGAAAACAGTCCTGTGATTGCCGCCAACAGACGAGTGGACAATGAAATGAAATTTGGAACGGTGGGCGTTCCTTTTGGTGATCAGGAAGTAAGACTTGCGGAAGATGGAGAAATTTGCGTAAAAGGCCCCTGCGTAATGATGGGCTATTACAAGCAACCGAAACTAACCGCAGAAGTTGTTGTTGATGGCTGGCTGCACACAGGAGATATTGCCGAATGGATAGACAATAAGTATATTAAAATTACAGACCGTAAAAAAGAAATCTTTAAAACCAGCGGAGGAAAATATGTAGCTCCTCAGCCCATTGAAAGTAAACTTAAAGAAAGCTCTTTAATTGAGCAGGCAATGGTTGTAGGAGAAGGGCAAAAGTTTGTAGGCGCACTTATTGTTCCTGCTTTTCATATTCTTAAATCTTATATGGCGGAAAAAAATATTCCGTTTACAACTATTGAAGATGCGTTAAAGAATAAAGATATTATCCACCTTTACACACGCTTAATCACAAAAGCCAATAAGCATTTTAATAAAGTAGAACAGGTGAAAAAATATAAATTGCTGCCCACTGAATGGACGGTAGACACCGGAGAACTTTCTCCTAAATTGAGTTTAAAAAGAAAAGTGATTACAGAAAAATATGCCGAAGAAATCGGACATATTTATGCAGAATAAAAAGTGTATTATTTATTTCACTTTAGCCGTAATAGAACCATAACGTAACCCTTTATAACTCATTAGATCGGCTTTTACACTACCTACCGCTAAAGCACTTTCAACTCTTAATGGTACGCGGTTTCCGTCATCGCTGAACCAGATGGTCATTTTTTCTCCGCCGGAAAATGTCCCGCCCTGTACAAGCAATGGTTTTACTTTAATAGCTCTGAACTTTCCAAGCTTTGTAGAGACTGTTTCTTTTCCCATATAGCGCACATACAGATTCTGTACCTTTTCATCAATGATAATTTTAAATGGTATTTTTTGGCCGACACTGTATTTAGAAAAATCAATATTTCTTGCATTATATACAGCTGCAACTACGTCTAACGTACAGTCGGGAACACTCACCGTTTTTTTGGATGTTTTTACTGTATTGGCTGCATTATTAAAAATATAATCTTCGTTGCTTCTGTATTTTCCCTCCTGCACCCTTCTCACAAATTTCTGCGATTGCAGGTTGCTGATATTCATGTATGTTTCGTAAGTGTCGCGCACTTTAAAAATCTTGTCATAACCTGATAATGTGCGCCCAAAAGCTTTTACATGATATACGGGTTTTCCGCTAAGTGATGTTTGAGATGTATTCATATTCAGCACTCCGGCGTGTATATAAATTCCTAAAACCGTATAATACACATTAATGTTTAATTGCTCTCCTGAAGAAAACGCAGTATTATTCATTCCACAGAAATTAGTTCCCGACTGGGCGGCATTTTCTGTATTTGCTTCATTCTGTTGGGTAAACGAAGTAAATAATACAAATACCACAAGACTTTTCAATATGGTTGTAAATCCTTTCATTTTTTATATTTTAAATTCATCTCTCACAAAGAAATAACCGGAAAGAGGTTGTTTTTCTTAACAGGGAAATTTCATATGAGTACGAATTTTCAAATGCCGGAGCATTTTAAAATTCATTTATAGTTTACTTTTCTTAGAGCAATTTACACATTCTAAGTTTAACCTTCGCTCTTTTTAAAGACTTTAACACTTAGCATAAACAAACTGCCGGCTATTGCTGGAACAATCAAATTTATGAG